>NZ_JAVRBN020000037.1:0-68812 GCF_034531305.2 Nostoc sp. ChiQUE02 | reverse complement strand
GGTGAAATTGTTAAGAAAACACTATCTACTCGAACCCACGTTTGTAGGTGCGGTTGTGTGATGGCTCGTGATGAAAATGCAGCTAGAAATATCCTTAGTCGAGGATTGGGTACGGTAGGGCATATCGGAACCTCTGCGCTAGACGTAGGCAACGCTTGCGGAGATGAAACCTCTACTCTTGTTGGTGCAAACCTGCAAGAGCAAGTTATGTCTTAGATTCAAGAATCCCCGTCGATTTATCGCGGGGAGTGTCAAGCTACGCTAACGCAATTCGCAATTCAATACGGTTGAGTTAGGGTTAAAAATTTTTATAGTAACATCTGGATATTTTTAACTAATTCAGATAAACTAATAAATTTGTCCGTTGCATCACGCTTCTTTTGTATATGCCCAAAACTTACACCGTAGAAATTGATCACCAAGGCAAAATTCATACCTTGCAAGTTCCTGAAAATGAAACGATCTTATCAGTTGCCGATGCTGCTGGTTTGGAACTGCCGAGTTCTTGTAATGCAGGTGTCTGCACAACTTGCGCCGGTCAAATAAGCCAGGGAACTGTGGATCAAACTGATGGTATGGGCGTTAGTCCAGATTTGCAAAAGCAAGGTTACGTATTGCTTTGTATTGCCAAACCCCTTTCTGATTTGAAAATTCAGACAGAAAAAGAAGATGTACTTTATCAGTTACAATTTGGCAAAGGCAAATAATCAGCGAACAGTTATCAGTATATCGGATGATTATTCATAACTGAATAACTGTTCACGGAGATTACCAAATCTGATAAATTACACAAGTATTTCATCTGCGATGAAATCAGCTATTCTAGAAACTACAAATCAACAGGATTTACCAAAATGACAACTCATTTTATTACCGCAGAAATTGATTTACAAGAAACTCCCGCAGAGTTACTAGAAGTAATTGAAACAGAGTTGAAGAAACAAGGCGAACCTCTGCGTTGGGCAATTACTTCTGTAGATGCTGACGAACAAAAAGCTACAGTTGAAGCTGTGGTGACTACAGTCAAGAGTTAAGAGCCATTAAATTATAAATTTTGGATTTTGGATTGAAGGAAAAATCCAAAATCCAATAGTCAATAACATGACTTGATTTGTAATTGATTGAGCATAAAAGAGGAGGTTTCCTTGCGTTTTTTCCTCGTTATTGTGCTACTGTTGGGCATATTTTTCCGTTTTACTCACCTTGAGTATAAGGTGTACTGGTATGATGATGCCATAACATCTCTGCGAGCTTCTGGTTATACCGAAGAAGAAGTTGTTCAACACTTTTCCGGAAAGTCAATAGTTAGTGTAAAGGAACTTCAGCGATATCAGCATCCTGATGGAACAAGAAGCGTTATTGATGTAGTGGAAAGCCTAGCCAAGGAAGATCCGCAGCATCCACCACTATACTACGGTTTGGCAAATTTTTGGTTCCAGAGTATTGGTAGTTCAGTAGCATTAGCTAGGTTATTACCTGCACTCCTTAGTCTGCTAGTATTCCCATGCACTTATTGGCTGTGTCAAGAGCTATTTGTTGAAACAGGCATTTTCGCTTCAAAGTTGCCTACATGGTTAACGATAGGACTAATTGCGATCTCGCCATTTCATGTGCTTTACGCTCAGGAATCGAGACAATACAGCCTATGGATTGTAACTACTTTACTTTCAACCGCAGCTTTACTGTGGGCAATACGAATAAAAACTAGAATTAGTTGGGGTATTTATACACTTACTCTAGTAATAAACCTTTATACGTTTCTTTTGGCTGGATTGGTGGCGATCGCTCATGGTCTTTATGTCATGATTATCTATAGGTTTCGCCATCAAAATATTCTCAAAAATTACCTTGTAGCATCTCTGCTAGGCTTTATGATTTTTCTTCCTTGGGTTTGGGTTGCGATGGTTAATCAATCTCAAGCCAAGAAAGGCCTTAATTGGACATTCATTCACAGCCTTAATATCTTAGAACTTAAAGATATCTGGATTCAACACCTTGGTCGGATCTTTTTTGATATTAATCAAGAACCTTGGGATTTTTATGTGCATCGAGTGTTGTTAGTCTTGATTGTATATGCTTTTTATTGCCTCTGTCGTCAAACACCCATATCAGTTTGGTTATTGATTATTCTGCTGGCTGGCGTTACCACACTGCCTTTAATGGTGCCAGATTTGATTTTCGGAGGAATGCGCTCCGTACAAGCACGATACATAATTCCTAGTTTATTAGCAGTGCAACTAGCTATTGCTTACTTGCTAGGAATAAATTTAGCTAATTCTTCGTTAAGATATTGGCATCAAAAATTTTGGCAATTACTCTTAGTTATCCTAGTTTCGGGAAGTATCTTGTCCTGTGCTGTCAGTTCTCAAGCGACAGTTTGGTATAACAAAAATCATAATGGCGAAAATATTGCTATTGGAAAAATTATTAATCAGACAACTTATCCTCTTTTAATTAGCGATGCAGCAGTGGGTCATCTTTTATCTTTAAGCTATTCACTTAACCCAAATGTACATATTCTCCTTCAACCTCACTGCGCTACCTGTCCAATTCAACCTTCTAGTATATTTAAAGTTTACCTGCCACCAGTAAAAGAATTAGAGCGCTTTAGCGATGTTTTTTTATACCGCTATAGTCCTAGAAAGGAATGGCTTAAGGAATTAGCAAAACAGCAAAATTATAAATTTGAACCTATTGTATTTGGATTTGCTAAATTCGCAAAAGACCGACCAGCGCTTTGGAGAGTTACTTCTATTTTAAAAAACTAGAGGAGCAAAGCTAGCTATATTGCAAAGGGCTGAAAACTGAACTTTATATAGAACTCGTCTCCAAACCCTTCCCCTTACACGAGGAGAAGCTTAAGAAGCTCCATTTTAGGCGCAAAAAAGTACGATTTTTACCAGTTTTGAGTATAGATAAAGGATGGATATCAAGTAAGCTATCAAGCACAGGGAATAACTAACTCGATATGCAACGTCCATACACTGCGATTTTAATTGTACCAACTGGCGTTGGGGCTGCCATTGGGGGTTATGCAGGAGATGCTTTACCTGTTGCCAAAGTTATAGCACAGGTTTGCGATCGCCTAATTACTCATCCCAATGTCCTTAATGGCGCAAGTTTATATTGGAATCTCCCAAACGCTTTCTATGTTGAAGGTTATGGACTTGACAAATTCGCCTCTGGATGCTGGGGTTTACGTCCAGTTCGCACTAACAAAGTAGGTTTGCTTTTAGACCAAGCCATTGAGCCAGAGTTAAGACTACGACATATACAAGCAGCCGATGCAGCCAGAGCAACTCTGGGATTGACTTTAACAGATTATGTAATTACTGATGCACCATTAAATGTAGAATTACGGACTACAGCATCGGGGGCTAGTTGGGGAACAATTGGCAACCCGGATAGCTTGTTACGAGCAGCTGAGATATTAATTAAAAAAGCGGGGGCAGAAGCGATCGCAGTTGTTGCCCGTTTCCCCGATGATATGGATGAAGAAGCAGTACAAAAATATCGCCAGGGTGAAGGCGTCGATTCTCTAGCGGGTGCAGAAGCCGTAATTAGCCATTTGCTAGTGCGAACCTTTCAAATTCCTTGCGCCCATTCTCCCGCCCTTTTGAGCGAACCTCCACAACCTGATTTATCTCCCCGTTCGGCCGCCGAAGAATTAGGCTATACCTTTTTGCCGTGCGTCCTTGTAGGATTAAGTCGTGCCCCACAATTTATAGTAGATAAGGGGTTAAGCATATATAGCCAAGAAGATATTTGGGTAGATGAAGTGGATGCTGCGATCGTACCTGCAACTGCTTGTGGCAGCAGCGCCTTACTGAGTTTAAGCCAAAAACAATGCCAAATAATTACAGTAGAAGAAAATAAAACTCTGATAAAAGTTCCTCCCCAACCGTTGGGGATCAAATCTATACAGGTAAACTCATATTTAGAAGCAGTGGGTGTATTAGCAGCACACAAAGCAGGCATCGATCCCTCCGCTCTCCGTCCCAAATTATTACCTTTGCAGTCAGTAGCCAGTAGCCATTAGTCAAGAGTTAGAAATTCTTCCCCTGCTCTCCCTGCTCTCCCTGCACCCTGCACCCTGTCCCCTGCCCCTCTCCCCTTAAAAACCCGTGATTGAACAACAAAAGCAAGAGCCAGAAATTCCATACCTGACGCGCATCCAAGTACTTGGGGCGATGGGAGCGACTGCAATCATTTTGTTGATAGTCGCCAAACTTTCGTTATACTTTGGCAACTTTTCCCTATTTTCTTGGGACTTGAACCAAAGAGAATTGCTGTTAGGCGTAGGGTTAGGTTTCCTCATCACCGCCTTAAGTGGCTTAACTTATCGCCTTTGGACTGCCTATCGCAAAAGTGCAGACTATTACTTAGAAGTGATACTAAAGCCTTTAGCTTTACCAGACTTAATTTGGCTGGGGTTACTACCGGGGTTGAGTGAAGAATTATTATTTAGAGGTGTGATGTTGCCAGCTTTAGGCTCTGATCTTACGGCTGTAATTGTATCCAGTCTTTGCTTTGGCATCTTGCATCTTAGCGGTTCCCAACAATGGCCTTATGTGATTTGGGCAACAATTGTCGGGATGATATTTGCATATAGTGCCCTGCTTACGGGCAACTTATTAGTGCCGATTGTCGCTCACATTATTACCAATTGGATTTCTAGCTATTTCTGGAAAATGTGGCAATTGAAAAATAAAAAATCTTTAATTTAGTGGGGGTCTTTTAGAGCTTTTAAATAATAATCAAACAAGAGCAGGACTTCTGCACAATTATCATTATTCAGAATATTTTGAGTATTTTAACTGATTGACAAAAGGCGAGACAAAATATAACGCGAAGAGGATTCTCCTTGTTATCACCTCCCCTTCCCGGTCAATTCCCATTCATCATTTGCTAATTAACTGAATGTTATCGCAATTTATGCTTAGTTTTTAGGCATTGGTCACATTGGATAACATCAGGAGTTGACAACTGGTCTAATTTATTGTTGTAGCTGGACAAAAGTTCAACTTTTTTTACTTTCTAGTTAGCAAACTGTGCGCTGCAATGCTTCGATACGTCCATAAGGGCGCTGTGCTGCACCGGACTATTAACCAGGAGACTACAACAATGATGAAAGCTGAAGATATCATGACCAAAGACGTAGTTACCATTCGCGGTTCGGCAACAGTTGCTGAAGCGGTGGGGCTGATGAAAGATAAAGGGTTGCGGGCGCTGGTTGTGGATCGCCGCTATGACAATGATGCTTATGGCATTGTCACAGAAACGGATATTGTCTATAAGATAACAGCCTACGGTAAAGACCCAAAGCAAGTGCGAGTTTATGAAATTATGAGCAAGCCCTGCATTGTGGTCAATCCTGATTTGGGTGTGGAATATGTAGCGCGGTTATTTGCTAACACTGGTATTCATCGAGCACCTGTGATTCAAGGCAAGCTGTTGGGTATCATCTCGATCACCGACATTTTGACCAAAAGCGACTTTGTGGAAGCGCCAAAAGCGCTACTGCTGGAGGAGAGAATTCAAAAAGCAATTGAGCAGGCTCGTGCTATTTGCACTGAACAAGGTGCTTATTCTAAAGCCTGTGCAGTTGCCTGGGATGAGGTAGAAGAACTCCAGGCAGAAGCAGCTCATCAGAAATCTGAGGGTATGGTATCAGCCAAAGTCTCTTTTGAAGAATACTGCAAGGAAAATCCAGATGCACCAGAATGTCGAAATTATCACCCGTAATTGAGGTGGGGGGATGAAGAGGAAAGAGGCAGGGAGCAGGGAGCAGAGGGGGAAGAGGTAATTTTTTATTCTCTCTCTTGCCCTCTCCTTCTTCATTTCCCCCTATTCCTCCTGCCCCCTGCTTTCTCAATTTATCGTTTGGCAACTCGTATCAATAAGAATAGACCTATTCCCAAAAAAAGAAAGTTGGGCAACCAAGCCCCCATAAAGGGAGAGAGGACACCTGCTTGTGCGATCGCACCACTAATAAAGAAAATTAAGTAGTACGAAAAAATTACTACGACACTAATCCCAAAGCTTGTGCCTCTCCCCGTCCGCTGGGGTATGCTTCCCATCGCTGCGCCTACTAAACCAAAAACGACACATACAAAGGGCAAGGAGATTTTTTGTTGAATCCGTACTTCGAGTTTACGAATTTTTTGGCGATCGCCACCAAGAAGTTCTACTTGTAGTTGATCTAGGGCTTCAGAAATATTCATCTCACCATAGTCCCGGCTTTTTTCTGCCAGACTTAATGGGGTGCGGGGTAATTGCAGCTGTTGTTGTTCAAATCTGACGATGTTGCGATAGGAGCGATCGGCAGCGACAAAATAAATTGTACCGTTATAAAAATCCCAGACATTTTGAGAAGCATTCCACTGGGCAGATTCGGATACCACAATTTGATTCAGACCTTTTGTTGAGCGATCTATAATCGTCAATCCTGTCATCCGCTTACCATCAAACTGGTCGGCGTAAAACAAGCGTGTCAATATCCTATTCTTAGAGCCATCCGGCTGGACAACATCCTGGTATTCAGGATAGAAAATATTTTGCTGTTTAAAAGTTGGCTTGTCTGATTTCAGGGCTTTTTCCAGAGTCATCGCCGCTTGATAATTGGCTGCTGGTGCAATTTGTTCGTTAAACACAAACGTCATTCCTGTAACCACAAGACTCAACATCACAGCAGTTAGCACCATGCGATAAACACTCACCCCACAACCACGCAGGGCAATTAGTTCGCTCTCGCTAGAAAGACGACTGTAGGTCATCAAAGTAGCCAGCAGCGTAGACATGGGAAAGGCTAAAACGATAAAGTTGGGAAACTTTAACAAAAAAACTTGAATAGCAATATCTATGGGTAGCCCAGATTCTACAATTTTTCTGACGAGGTCAAATACAGCATCAATGGTGACGCCAATTGATGAAAAAGCTCCGACACCAAAGAAAAACGGCGCTAACAATTCGCTGCCAAGGTAGCGATCCATGATCGTAAAAGGCAGCAGCGAATGGAGACTGTAGAAAGACGTGAGCTTCTTTGATATCATAAGCAACTTGAAAAGTTAAATATTGGCAACCCTGGTGAAGCAAAGTATAGAGCAGGAGGCAGGAGTAAAACAGTCTTTATATCTGGTTTTGAAGTCTAGGTTTTGTACCTCACTTAATATTGCAAACTGCTGTATCTATTGTATTTAGTATCAAACTTAAATTCTCAATAGCTAAGAAACCAGAATCAAATGAATTAATAAATATAAATAAATTTATGCTTAAAAATGAAATATAAAAATAGCCAGTGAAATTATTAACTAAATAATTGTTAATTTAGACTTGAAAGTTATCCCCCAAATAATATTGCCGCACGAGGGGGTTGCTGTAGAGTTCGTCAGCAGCACCAAAAGCGAGGATTTGTCCCTCACGCATGATGTAAGCGCGATCGGTGATCGCCAGGGTTTCGCGGACATTATGATCTGTAATTAAGATTCCCATACCGCGATCGCGTAATTGTGCGACAATTTGCTGAATTTCTGAGACTGCGATCGGATCAACTCCAGCAAATGGTTCATCCAAAAGTAAAAATTTTGGCCCTTCTTGTCCAGCAGCTAAAGACCTTGCTAATTCCGTCCGCCGTCGCTCACCACCAGAAAGTTGAATTCCTTTGCTATTAGCTAATTTTTCCAACCGAAACTCCCGCAGTAAAGTTTTGAGTCGTCTTGACCACTCCCATCGTGGCACATTAGTTTGCTCTAGTACCAACAGAATATTATCCTCTACCGAGAGTTGGCGAAAAATACTTGGTTCTTGTGCTAGATAACCAATACCCAGTCGCGCTCTTTTGTGCATTGGCATTCCCGTAACGTCCAGATTACCCAGCCAAACTTTTCCTTGATTGGGCTTTTCTAGACCTGTGGCAATGTAAAAGGTCGTCGTTTTACCAGCTCCATTAGGGCCTAGTAAACCAACGACTTCGCCCTGAGCAACAGAAAGGTTGACACGATTGACAATTACTCGCTTGCCGTAAGATTTGTGAATATTCTCTAAAACGATTTTCACCCTGGAGGCACCCTTTCTTGGAGGTAAATGCTAATTAGAACGCTTGAATGCTGGTGTCTGTGGAGCAGGTGTCGCAGATTGTCCATTATTATCTGATTCTTCCACCATGTAGATGGATTCTACCTGACGGTTGGATTGGGGTAAGGCAACAAATCGCCCTTCATCAATTAAATAGGTTACCTTCTCTGCCCGGATACTGTTACCGCCCTGTTGCAAAATATAGACATTACCAGTGAAATCAATTCGACGTTCTTTACTAAAGTACTGTGCTTGAGCAGATGTTGCTTGAAGCTGGCGAGAAGGATACAACATTTGCACATTACCGCGAGCGGTAATTACTTGACTCTTGGCGTCATATTCTTGCACATCAGCACGGATAGTCAAAGGGCGATTTCCTCCAGATGTTTGTGCAGTAGCGGTTTGCATCTGGGTAGGGAATGCAAAACCGCCCAAGAGTGCAGCTGGCAGCATTAAAGCTAATCCAAAGCGACGCATCTGTGATAAAGGCAATTGATAGCAGGGCATCATAGCAGTTTGGGATTCAGGATTGAAGCTTGTATTCTGGTTGAGTCGATGGCGGGTATTATCCCGCGCACCTCTCAATTAAATCTGGGCGTGCGACTTTCACCGCACCCAGCTTCCGATGTTCTTACTTTGTGGTTTTGCTCATGTGCAAATAATCGTGGCAACTCTCATGAATTGCTTCTAGATTATTCTTTTTCCAGTTGGCGTGATTTCCGTCGATGTGGTGCAAATGTACCTTTTCTTCATCGATGAATTTTAGACCACAGGAGGCACATTTATGGTTTTGCTTCTTGAGAGCTTTAGAGGTTTCGCCGTCATAGAGTTTACTGTTACGTTCGCTCCAGTAGGCTGTATCTCCGTCATAGGGGGATTTGGTTCCTTTAACCATGACGTGTTTGTTTTCGGAGTAGGAAACTTTTGGGAATGCTTTGTCTAGTAATTTCTTGCTAGAGTAGCGGTTTTGATTGGTTTCCTTGTTGAATACCGTGTAAGCTTTTGTTTCGATGTGGTATAACGAGTTTTTCGACCCGTTCATCTTGCAGAACTTATGGTAATTTCTCCAACCTCTGACTACCGGGGCTAATTTCTCAGCCTTTGTGGTAGCACCATAATTCGAGTTGTTAACGATGGCTTTTACTTTCTTACGAAATGCTTTGAAGTTGTCCACTGAGGGAGTGCTTTTAAACTTTCCGTTATTCTGGACTTTGAAGTACCAGCCGAGGAAATTGAATCCATCTGTCGTGGCGGTAATTTTGGTTTTCTTTTGGCTTACATTCATTCCGCGTTTGCGGAGAAACTCGCTGATTCTTTCAAGTATCTTTATCGCATCATCTTCAGGTCGGAGTATAATAACCATATCATCCGCGTATCGGACTGATGGTTGGACAATACTTATTTCTGGAGTGTTGTCTGTGATACGTTTGCCAAGTTTGTAATTGGCGTGGTATCTATGTATACTCTCAATTCCATTGAGTGCAATATTTGCTAATAATGGACTAACCACTCCTCCTTGTGGAGTTCCTTGTTCAGGAAATTCTGGGTTGACTCCTGCTTTAAGGCATCGGAATATTCCGAGTTTTAAGCCTTTGGGGGCAATGAGTTCGTCCATTATTGCTGAGTGGTTAATCCTATCGAAGCACTTTTCAATATCGAGTTCGATTACTCGTTTTTCTATTCCATTGCTTTGGAAGCAGAGGTTGTTGAAGATGTAAATTTGTGCATCGTGGGCAGAGCGCCCAGTTCTAAACCCGTAACTTCTAGCGTGGAAAGTAGCTTCGTGTGCTGGTTCAAGTGCATATTTTGCAAGGCATTGCCAAGCTCTATCCGCGATGGTAGGTATCTTAAGCATTCTGGTAGTCCCGTCCTTTTTTGGGATGGGGATTTCTCTTAGTCCTTGATGCTTCCAATTTCCACTATTCATTTTTAGTAATTCTTCAAGGTTGAAGCGTTCTTCAAATGAGAGGGATTTCTTACCATCAATACCAGCCGTCTTTTTACCAGCGTTTAGCTGAGATACAAGTCTAATTGCAAGAAATCGAGCCGAGGTAGATTTTAGAATAAGCTTTTGGAGTAACCTAGCTTTCCGCTTGTCTCCAACTTGAACAGCTTTATACACGCGCTTTTGAAGGCGGAAAAGGTTACGGCGGAATTTCTTCCACGGTAAAACTCTCCAAGATTCACTAGTTTTATAACTGTGTCTAATCATTTTCTCTTCTCTGGTTTGTGTATTCTGAACACCTCGCAACAATTACGTTGCGTCCTACCCGAATTGTGGGAGTTCATCTACTCGTCTAGTCTACTTGGGGTTCGACTGCCCCTAGACCCACAATTCGTTTTTATTCGTTCCCTCGGAGAGATTGATTGTTCCGTTAGATGTAGTCAATTCGACCATTGGATTCCCTAGACTCTTACCGATATCATGATCCAATTCGGCGGGATTAATCTCCAATGAAGTCAGGGTTTTGGTTGTTACGCCCTGCTTCCCGATAAGTCGCTTTTCTAGACTCTGTTTCATCATAGGAACTCCCTGTTAGCGCCAGTGTCAACCCGTAACGGTTGTCTGATTGCGCCCTGTTCCCAGCTTCACTCTACAAGAACCGAGCTTGTTCGGTGTGGGCAGATAAGGAGTCAATTCTGAGTCTGAATGGTAGGACTTTCACCTACATCTGACCGAGAGTTCAACCTGTTTCCAGATTTCTGGGTTGAGGTTGGATTAGTTATGTACGGATTTTCACCGTGATTCACTAATCAACGAATCGCACAATTATCTCAAGTACTTTATCCAGATATGAAATATACAATCTGGAGTGATTTAGGATAACTACTGGCTGAAATAGTGACGCTACACCTAACCTCAAGGTTTCAGGTAATTGGGACGAAATGCACTACAGCTTAACTTATTTGAACTCGAAACTCCAATCTGAAAATTTGGAATGCCGAAATCTACCCTCAAACATCCAAGCTCAAAATGCAGTTATTCAAAAAATTAGGTATTCTGCCGAATAATATTGCAGCTACTTTCCCAGCTTCAGCTCATCACTAGGTAAGGTATGGGGGAAAAGAGGTATAGAGCAGGTGCAGAGGGAAAGTTTTCCCCCAAGCACTAATCCAAATCACCTGAGTAAATTTTACTAATCAGTAGTTAGCACAATTCTAGGCAAAGATAAGACTTGATTTTTACCCAAGTCTCCAGATGTAATCTTATCTGGCCCCATTTGTTGTAATGTCGTCAACAACACTGCACTCTCACTCAATAGCTCATCTACATCAATGCCACCGTAACTAGATGGGTAACGGCGTAGGCGATTGCTGCCTTCTCCCAATAGAATTACTGCACCTCGCCAGTTACGATTCTCCAAATGATAAAGTGCCACAGCAATTTGGAGAATTCCTTGATAAAAGGTTTTTTCCGGTTCGCCAGCTTCAATCCACAAAGCCTCTAAAGTGTCATGACAAGCGTAGAACTGACCAGAATTGAACTGTTCTACGCCTTGCCAAAACTCTTGGGGCATGATTTCGCTCATCCCATGCTGTCTCGTACTTCTTTAATTGTTTCGAGAGAGATGTCTTGTTTTTCTCCAGCAAACTCGTTGTCAGGGGTGAGGAACAACATGCAATGGCACTCTTTGCGTTCTCTCATTGGCACACAAGGACAGTTCCAATATGTGGCGTGAACCTCAGCCTCTTTATCTTCGTAATGGCGACAGGGACATAAAGGGGCACCTAGTTCGTCTTTATGTTTGGCTAGTCCTTCAATCACAACTGCGGTAACAGAAGGTTCAGAACAGAAGTATGTTCCAGTACGCTTGGCGTATTGTTCGGAAAAATGCCGCATTGCCTCTAGGCTTTTATCGCTGGATTTTGTGTTATGTTCTGATGTGATCATGTCGCTCATAATTTAAATATTTCTTTGCATTGTACCTCAGCCTCATGTGGGGATTACTGGGTGTATTTCCCCAACCTTACCTGCTCAAGTTGTTTTACTTTTGCTCAAAGGCTGATGTATCTGGTGTGCTGGGATCAGAAAAAATCTCAGAACTCGCAAAAGCTTAACTTGCGTGGGGAGTGGGAACTGGGGAAGAGGCAGGGGGCAGGGGAAGCAGAGGAGCAGGGGAGGCAGTGCGGTCTTCTCTACGAGACGCTGCGCGATGGGGTTTCCCCAAGTAGAGCAACTGCCGTGGAGCAGGGGAAGAATTTCTAACTCTTGACTAATTCCTGCAATTTATAAACGTAATGTTTTTTGCAGTTGGGGTTGTAGTGCGCGATCGCTTTGCAAAATTATACCAGAATGATCCCAATTGATTACCTGTTGTTCTGCTGGTGAGGAAATATTTTGCCACAAAACCCAGCGACTGCCTTGAGGAAGAGTAGCAAGGCTCAGGGGGTTTTGAGTTAGCCAAATCAAGGGATAGCTTTTAGGAACTACTGAACTGGCATCTTCTAGGGCTGTAGTTGCTGCTAAGGTTTCTAGAACGAAGCGATTGCCTTTAATTAAACTTGTTGATGCTGTCCATAGTTGCACCTGTAATTGCTCTTGTTGTGCATAAAAATACAGTGAAGCTGCGGTAATTACTGCTTGCTCAAAGTTTTCTTCTTCCCAATTGCTAGCACTGTCAAGGGCAATAACTATTTCTTGTCCACCTGTAACCATTTCTAACTCCCGGACTCTTAATTCGCCATAACGGGCGCTGGTCCGCCAGTGAATCAGACGAGTAGGATCTCCGATGCGGTAGGGACGGAGCGATCGCACCAGCCCCGCTGTCGCTGTCTGCAAGGGTTTACCACGAGGATCGCCCCTTTTGCTCTCTTCTTGCCCCATTTCGTCTACTAAGGGGCAGGTAGCCAAAGGTAACACTGTGGGATAAACGATCGCTGTAGCAGCACAATCACGCTGTCGGCGACACCAAAACAATCCTAAAGGCGCACCAGAACCCAGTTCGACTGTGTGCCAGCGATAAACGCCCCGGCGCTGGGTAGGGTGGTAATATACCCAACGGTAACTACCTTGGCTAGGAATTGTCTCGATTGCCTTTTGTACTGGTTTACCTAAGACGAAGGGCAGTATATCCTCGACTTGCAATAAAGTTACAGGCTGCTGTGTCTGATTGCGGATTTCTAACTCCACCCTCAGATCATCACCTGCTGACACAGGTTGCATGGGACGGCGGGTGATGGATAGATTTGTGAGCGATCGCGGCGGTAAGATGGCTGCTACACCCAAAAGGGCAAAACTGATACCGCTAATTGCGTACAGCCAACCAGCCATCGTATTGATACCAGCTCCAAAAAAACAAATAGCGGTTGCTGCTAGTACCCAACCGCCATAAGCAGGGGCACTGGCGCGGGTTTCTAACCAGTTGGTGATGGGTTTGATGATTTTCATGTTTCTTTTTTAACCCAACACACCCGAAATTCACAGTGTCTCAGGGGTTCGCCAAAAAAGTCATAATAGTAGTATTTATGAAGCGTCAAGCAATTTGAAGCGTGCGTGGTTCAGGAGGCGATCGCACTATGTATTATTAAGATATCAAATGGAGGGGAAGATTTTTTGATGCAGTTAGTCAGTTAGGAAATATATGATTAAGTTATGGAATGTAGGTAGAAGGTAAAAATATGACAATTACTACTAACTTAAAGCAACTGTATGAAACCGATGAGAATTTATGGTTAGAAGAAACTATTGAATTATTAAAACAAAAACAGTTTAACCAACTTGATTTAGAAAACTTAATTGAGGAATTAATCAGTTTGGGAAAAAGAGATTTAGCTAAAGCTAAAAGTCTTTTAAGGCAAATTATTATTCATATATTGTTACTCCAATATTGGCAGGTAGAATATGAAAGAAACTATCGTCATTGGATTGGAGAAGTAAAAACCTTTAGATATGACTTAAAGAATCATTTAACGACAAATTTAATAAACAAGTTACAGGATGATTTAGAGAATATTTATCAAAGTGCGGTTGATTTTGTGAAAATTAAAACCGATTTAACTATTTTTCTAGAAAAGTGTCCTTACACTCTTGTACAATTATTAGATGAAAATTATTTACCTTAGATATATCAGTCTTATCTGATTTTTGTGGAATTAAAGCAGTACTGAGAGATGATCGCACTGTAAATCTATGCTTTGGCGATCGCAATTTTACAAATAGTTACGAGAATTGCCTGTTTCAATCGTCTTCATTTTTAACAAAATGCTTACAACATGGTGGTTGGCTAATAGTGCAAGGTGCTCGGCTGGTTGGTCAACCTCATTTGATAGGGTAACGATGATTTGGGCACTTATGGTTTTACTCAAATCTTTCCTGCTATACGTACTCTACGAGTATAACGATGGCGATCACACTTTTTATTTACTACTCAGCAGAAAGTCCTCTAGCAAAGGCTCCACTAAAAGCAGAATCTATAATAATGATTTGCCTTCTTGCTTTACTACTCTGCATAGCTTCGTGTATAAAACTTGCTGAAACCGCTGTTGCTTTTATAAGATCACCTCGTGAGTTTTTCCGGGTAATTCGAGTTGTAAAGTAAAAATTTCCATTGGAATCCTTAACTCCAAGACCTGCAAAATATAGAAGAAGTAAATTACCTCTATCAGCTTCCGAGAAGAGAATTTCGATTGCCTCTTGCATTTGAGTGGGTTCTGGATCGATTAGCGTTTGAACATCTTCAAAATCTCCCTTAGCTGAGTGCTGTAAGACCCTTGCCAAAGCTGCAACATCATCTTTGCCACAATGGGATGGTAAGTTCCAATCATTTCCATGTTCATATTTACTAACTCCAATTAACAGAGCAATTTTGCCAGTTACCTTAGTTTTGCTCGTTTTCTTAGGAGATTTAGCTACTAAAATTCTAAAGCCCTCTTTAATTGGAAAGAATTTAGGAGTCATAGCCGGAAAAGCTTCGGTGATTTTGTTAGCAGCATACTCATGCAACTCATCAACTGAAATCCAGCCATCATTGTCCAAATCTGCTTCTCCCGTTTCAATACCTTCAATTAAGCGACGAGTATAAGGAAGTAAATTTGAATCTTTTTCGACAAAGTTGTATTGAATTGAAGAGGTAGAAGTTAAAATAACACGACCCTCTCTACCAAGAGTAGTCTTTAGTTCTACAGCCTTTGTAAAGGCAAGTACCCGTTGTTCAATTGAAGCAACGTCTTCATCTTGAAGTCCTAAAGATTTCTGGTAATCCTTTAAATCTTTAGAAGCGTCTTCATTAAAGGGATATTCAATCCCTACAGCCTCAATTAATGCTTGCTCATACTCCCTTAGATTGCGTTCATATTCTCTATATGGCTGTAGTACTTCATTTTCTATAGCAGTAGCTTCTTCAATAGATAGTCCCCATTCAATCCGTTTTCGATCCAATATCTTACGCGCAAAGATAGAAAATTTGCCCTGGCCTGCGCGGCTTTCAGCTTCTTTACGATACTTCAATTTAGGATCATCTTTAGGAGATTTCGCTAGAAAAATCTTATATCCTTCTTCCGTGGGATAAAACTTAGGTGTCATTGCTGGCGCAGTCTCACGCACCTTAGCACTAGCATACTCATGCAATTCATCAACTGAAATCCAACCGTCTTCATCCTGATCGGCAGCACCTTTCTCAATGCCTTCAATCAGGTATCGAGTGTAGATCGAAGTTTCAGCTCCTTGTCCAAAAGAATATTCAGTTGTACTCGAAGAAGTCAGAATTGCTCGTCCTTTACCACCCAACTGCTCCTGAAGATTGACAGCACCATCGTCTTTCACAGTCATGCCTTGGGCAATGGCTCCGCTAAAGCAACAATCCAAAATAACGACCTGTCGCTGCGATCGGCTTTCGTTGATGCTTTCATGCAGAAACGCGGTAGCTACGGCTGACGGTTTGACTAGTCTGCTACTACTGTCCTTACGGGTGCTACGAGTCGCTAAGTAAAGTTTGCCACTCTCATCTTTGATACCATGACCAGAGAAGTAAAGCAGCAGCAGGTCATCTTTTTTGCGATCGCTAAAGAGCCGATAGATTGCATCTTCCATCTCTTGCCGCTGCGGATTTTTCAGCAATGTGATGTCTGCCTCGGCAAAGTCTCCCATTTCCGGATGTGCCAAAACGCGTTGCATAGCATCCACATCTTTAACCGATCCAGGTAAAGGATTCAGCCCAGGCTCATATTCACTTATGCCAATCAGTAACGCTACCTTTGCCATGTTTTTCTGTCTATGCTGCAATAAAATCTTGGGCTGCTTTGATGGCGGCTTCTAGTTCTTCCCGACTGTGGGCTTTTACTGTCAGCTTCTTGCCGTTAGCTTCCACAGACAGTTCAATCGGTTTACCACCGAGGCGATCGCCCAGAAATCCCATCAACTTTTTCGCATTGGCTGTATTTACCTCAGCCATTAACAAACCCACCAGAAACCCGCCTAATGCTTTGTTGCCTTCTGGTGGGCTG
The DNA here is from genome assembly GCF_034531305.2 of Nostoc sp. ChiQUE02. NCBI lineage: Bacteria > Bacillati > Cyanobacteriota > Cyanophyceae > Nostocales > Nostocaceae > Nostoc > Nostoc sp. ChiQUE02. The sequence continues at coordinate 52,297 of NZ_JAVRBN020000037.1, read as the reverse complement.
GGATCAAGAACACGACCAACTGCGTCTACCTCGTCAATTTGCTTGAGTTCAGTAATTAGCCGTTGAACCTGTTCGTCCCTTTCTTCCGCGTCCAAGTCAGGGTCATTGAAGGCGATGATAAGCTTAATGCTATTTGCGGTCATACTACACTGATTAGGGTTTGGTCAGTTTTTTGTTCTAACTACTGACAATTATCCCAGTTATATCAGTAAAAACCTCATGCCTTAATTCACAGAACGAACAGTTGTACAAATCTTCACAGATGTTATCTTATGATGGTGCGGCACTGATAGCGAGCGTTAGCGAGTCGTCGAGCGTTACAGCCCGTCGTAGACATCGCTCATTCATCACCAATACTACAAATACTTCTGCAACAATAACCCTAACTTTTTCTTCGTCGCCGCTGGTGCTTTATCCAACTGAGTCAAAATCGCATACTGCAACGCCGAATGCGCTTCACTCGGTGGTGGATTTTCACTCAACCGCCGCACAGTTTCTTGAATAACCTTTTGAGCATTCACAGCATTCCGCAGCAAATTGCCAATCACCAATTCCACTGTCACACTGTCATGATCTGGATGCCAACAATCGTAATCTGTCACCAGCGCTAAGGTTGCATAGGCAATTTCCGCTTCCCTTGCCAACTTCGCCTCTGGTAAATTCGTCATGCCAATGATTGTTGCACCCCAACTGCGGTAAAGATTCGATTCTGCCTTAGTAGAAAAAGCTGGCCCTTCCATGCACACATAAGTGCCGCCGCGATGGAGAGTAACTTCTGGTAAATTTAGAGATGCGATCGCATCTGCCAACACAATAGCCAAATTCTTACAAATCGGGTCGCCAAAGGCAATATGAGCAACAATTCCCTCACCAAAAAACGTTGAAATTCGATTTTTTGTCCGATCGATAAACTGATCTGGCACCACCATATCCAGTGGTTTTGCTTCTGCTTTCAAGGAACCCACAGCACTAGCTGAGATTAAATACTCCACACCCAATTGCTTCATCGCATAGATATTAGCGCGAAACGGTAACTCAGAGGGTAAAAGCGTGTGATGGCGACCATGACGCGCCAAAAAAGCTACTCGTGTATCATCCAAAGTCCCTAGAATCAAAGCATCAGATGGTGAACCAAAAGGAGTATCGACTCGCAGCTCTTCGACATCTTTGAGCGCGTCCATTTTGTACAGACCGCTACCACCAATAATCCCAATACTAGCTTGAGCCATGATTCTGAACCTGTTCCTTACCGATCTGCTAAGTTATTTTATCGAAAAGGGGAGTAGCAGAAAACAAAGTGGTATCTACGATGAGCTACGCGATCGCATTTCGTGCCGCTAACACTATTGAATTATTACCCATTAATTGTTTGTTTACGTGCAGAGAGAAGTCATCACCCAGTTCTTCGAGCATTGATTACTAATTCTTCGCAATTAAATTTCCGATAATTCTTGGATATTAATGCTTATCATTAGCCCTTAAGTCAATTGTCACCATAGTGTATAATCGATGCTTCATGTATACAAATGTTAAGTAGACGCACTCCTGAGCAGGGAGAGAAAGTAAGGGTTATACTTTTGGGAAAAGGCTTATTTTAACCACTGCTTTTAACATTTTCATAAATCAATGACTCTCAATTTTCGCTTTGCGGTAGTCAGCGACTTACACCTGGCACTTCCCCACACAATCTGGGATCATCCCAGTCGGTTTCATCTGGTGGAAGTCAGTATCTCGGCATTTAAAAGTGTACTAGAACATTTAACACAACTTGATTTAGATTTCTTGTTGTTGCCAGGAGATTTAACCCAGCACGGCGAACCAGAGAACCACGCCTGGTTGCAACAATGTTTAGCCCAGCTACCTTTTCCCGTCTATGTTGTTCCTGGTAATCATGACGTTCCTGTGTTGTTGGCTGATCAGCAATCAATTGCTTTTGCAGATTTTCCCTACTATTACACAAAGTTTGGCTATGACGATCCACAGCAGATTTACTACATTCGTCAGTTGCTACCTGGAGTTAAGCTGATTGGACTGAATTCTAACTCCTTTAATGACCAGGGGGAGCAAGTGGGTTGTTTGGATGCCAAACAGCTACGGTGGCTAGAAGAGATGCTGGCGGCATCTGGTGATGACTTAGTTTTGGTGATGGTGCATCATAATGTGGTGGAGCATTTGCCCAATCAATCGAGTCATCCATTGGCAAATCGGTACATGTTGGCGAATTCAGCAGAACTGTTGCACCTGCTGAGGCGCTACGGAGTCAAGCTAGTGTTTACGGGGCATTTGCACGTTCAGGATATTGCTTACTCAGATGGAGTATATGATATTACCACTGGTTCTTTAGTGAGCTATCCTCACCCTTATCGGGTGCTAGAGTTTCATCGGGATAACCAAGGTAAAGAATCGTTGCAAATTTTATCCCATCGCGTAGAGTCAGTACCTGAGTTCCCCGACTTGCAACAGTCATCGCGGCAGTGGATGGGCGATCGCTCTTTCCCCTTCCTAATCAAGCTACTAACTCACTCTCCATTAAACTTACCCTTATCGCAGGCAAAAAAATTAGCTCCTAGTTTGCGAGACTTCTGGGCAACTATTGCCGATGGAGATGCAGTGTTAGATTACCCTCATTTCCCCCTAGAAGTACGGCGCTACATTGAGACATATAGTGCATCACAGCCCAACCCAAGCATCCCAACTAGTGGAACCTTGACTCTGATTGATAATAACAGCACACTTTTGCTGGATAAGAGTTAAAAGTTAGGACGTGATTTAACACTCAGCATTCATCACTGATTTTGGCGACAAATTCCAAATGCTGAAGTGTAGGCGTGTAAGAAGGTTCTGCCACCAACAGGGCCGATTTCACCGCCGCAGAAAAAGCCACCTACAGGAATATCGTTGAGATACCGCCGAAATAGTTCAGAATCGAAATTAGGTTTACCGTACAGTCCTTCACCTCGTCCCAGACAGGCAAACATTAAGGCAGCTACAGCAGAGGGTTCAGATTCTCGTTGGTGTTGATAACTTTGGAGGAGTAATTCTAGGTCTTCAGCAGAGGCTTGGGCATCGCGGAGGTGGAATTGCAGCCTTTGACCAGGACGGACACGATCGCCAATTGCGATCGCCCCAGCAGTTGGATCGACCCCAAGAATACCACGAATTAAAAAGTCTCCTTGCTGCAAAGCCAGCTTAAATTCATCCATTGCCACACCAACAAACAGAGAATGCTGTGCTAGAGTCCGTTCGTGTTCGCTGAGACTAGCAATCAAATCTCGCAACACCATCAGAGGTACTTGCTCATCTAACTCCAGAATAATATTGCGATCGGCTTTTGTGACTTGCAATGGTTTGCCAATCGGTCTACATCCTTGGGCTACAATCGTTTCCAAAACAATATTGCCAGTCAAAGCTATACCAACAGTCCCCTCACGATACAGACTTTGGTGTTCTTCACCGCAGGCATCATTACAAAATAGGGCAACACGACCACCCATACCCCCACCACTAGCCTGTCCCCCCACTATCACCGATCCTGGATAAGCAAAATCCAGCCCCTGCAACAAATCGTTGATTCCAGAGGCGAAAGAACTAGACAGCAAGATGAACTGGGGTGTTGGTGATGGCGGCACACCGATCAAATCAAGCCAAGCATCTGGTGGACTGTCCAAGTCTGGTAATTCTTCAGCAACAACATGAAATACTTGAATTTTGACCCCTGGAAGATGCGCCAAAGTCAGACTAATAGCTGGTTCAGCTTCCAGTTCTTGGATTTCTCCGCTACCTGTAGTCCCAATCACACCTCCACCACTACAACCAATTAGCACTGGCACAGAAAGTTTCTCAGCTAACAAAGGTAACAGTCGGGAATACTCACTCGTAAAAGCAGACGAAATGAATACCAGTCCTAGATCCGCAGGTGCTGTTAACGATGAGACAGCTCGTTCCACCACATCTGTAACAGCGGCTTCCAAAGAATGACGGGTTGATAGGGCGTTTGCCCACTGCATTTGGTCTGCCATGAGTTTTGAGCTTCTTTCTCTTTTTAGGCTAGTAGGTTTTGATTTTTTATTTTGGGAAAAATTGCATCTTACAAGAATTGACGCCAGCCCTTTGTCTCCTCCATCCCAAGAAGCTGGGGTTGTCATTCCCTAATACATTGCATCTAAATATATTGTATGATTATTTATCTATGGTACCGATTCCACAAAATCTTAAAAAATAAAGGTAAATGCATTATAGATGCGCTAATTTGTTGTATTGGTTATAAATCAATAGGCTAAAACACTAACTTATGATCAGCTAAATGGTTAGAATGGTTAGTAATCAAGCTAAAAACTGCCATTTCTGAAGTTTTTCTATACTAGTATTAACAACACACAACGAGACTAAAGCAATGACCAACATCCAAGAAACAGCAAAGAGCGACATCCAAGAAAAAATCCAAGAAGAAGTGGAACAAGCGCGTACTGTCTGTGATATTAACGGTAGCAACTCACCAGAGTGTGCAGCTGCTTGGGATGCAGTAGAAGAATTGCAAGCCGAAGCTTCCCACAAACGCCAAAGTAAGCCAAAAAACTCTCTAGAACAGTATTGTGATGACAACCCAGATGCAATTGAGTGCCGGGTTTATGACGACTAGAAATTGAGGCGAGTGAATTTTTGTCTTTTGCTTTGGTCAGCAAGCAACTAACGATTGACCAAAAAAGATGCGAAGAGTGGGGGATGGAGCAACGCCAAGAGTCGCCCCATCCCCCTTAATTCTTTCCTGATAAAAAATTCCTTATTTGAATCAAGAAGCTTCTCTCTTTGGGAGACGCGGCTCTAAACATGGGTTATCTGTGTGTTACCGTTCTCCATGTCTTCTAAATTACTTAGATGTAGCAGTTTTACGCCACCCCCCGTCTAAAACCCTGCTCTCCCTGTTTGATCATTTTCTCCAAAAGGTAGAAAATTGGTGAAATATCTGCCTTTAGAAATGTCTAAGAGTTAAACTTTGAAGATTTGTTTATCTTAAAAGGAAACCTTCACACCCAAAAAATCGGGATTACAAAACTTCACCTTGTAATATATTTTCTAAAAATGAAACAACAAATGAATTGCCTGTAGGGGCGTACAGATGTACGCCCCTACAAGTTTGTAAGTAAGTCGGTGGTAATATTTCCAGCTATGTTAAGGAATTTTAATGTAGGGTGTGTTGTCGCCAAGCGCCGCACCGTCAACAGTTCGACTTCGCTCACTGTTAACCCTGAGCGAAGCCGAAAGGTCAAAAATCCAAGGTGCGTATAAACTACGGCATAACACAACGCCCTTGCTACAACCCGCGAAACCCGCTCAACGCAGTGGCTCCCATACGGCTAATTTATATTTCTTCATATACATGGAATTTTTCTCGCCGACTTTACTTATCCCTCTTCCGTCACTTTGGGATAAAACCTTAATTTTTTGTTGGCTGAAACGATTCGTTAATTTTTCCAGGACTGATGGAAGAAGGTTAGTATAAATTTTGTGAAATCGTAAATGACTATGGGAATCATAACTAATTAGTACAGTATTGGGTCTAACTACTTAGCTTTGTGCTTTGATTAAACTATTATCAAGAAGAATTCATGCTGAATTCAGGAGTCAGAATTCAGCATGAATTGGAGTCCGACTGACTCCTGAATAAAAGAGTTTAATAGCCCTGCCTTATTAAGCGAACTACAATCAGGTAGTGGTATAAAACCCCACTTGATTAATTCTGACTCGTAACTTATTTCTTGGTAACTTATTTCTTGTTTATTGTTTGAGAAAAACTATGGACTATAATATTTGGTTTCGCCCTTTCGTCTGGATTGATTACCGACTGGCAGTATTATTCCTGGTAATTATTCCGCTAATTCTTCTGATTTGGGCATTTGTGCAAAAAGCGGAAGGCATACAACGCTTATTAACTATATACTGGCGAGTAGCAAGCCTAGTGGCAATCACGATTTACTTAATGATTGCCCAGTATCCAGTTAGTTTTATTTCTGGGTTGATGGCTCGGATTTTGATCCCGATTTCGCTGTGGTTTTGGGTGGATCTTAACGATGAAATTGAGTATCAAACCAGTAGCTCTTTGAAATTGATTTTCACCTCTTGGCGTTGGGCTACGACTGTTTATTGTATTTTGGGTACACTAGCTTTTATCCCTTTTTTGGGCTGTGCCTTTTCTGGCAATGTACTGAAGACTCCTTATTGTCGCGTCTGGTTCGAGGCTCCGTTGCTATTCAAAGAATATTTCCATGCTAATAGCAAGGCTGAGTTCTTAGGTTTTCTTGGTATAACTAGTTTAGTAATTTATGTGCTTTACTTAAGCTATTTTGTTCTGATTAAGTTGGGCAAGCAGGGACGTTCAGCCACACCACAGTAACTGCCACTCCGCCACCCTACCCCTACTCTTAAAAAAATGAATTCCATTGGCAAGCGACTGGAACAATACACTGCTAAACGCCCCCAAGAAGTCCTACTTGTAACGGTGGAAATTGCCGATGAGCAAGATACAATTGCGATTTTCAAAGGCTTTTCCAGTTCTTTGATGCGTCCCACGGCATTTGATGCAGATGTACCAGTTCTGCCGGATGGGGCAATTATCCTCAATATTGACCGAGTAGCCAGTCCTTATAATCCTGAAGCACCCCGTTACATTCAACAAGGAATTTCTTGGGAAGCTATGGAAGCTCTATTATCAGAAGTAGGTGTTTAGCTAATTACTAATTCGTAATTCGTAATTTTGGTGTAATTAAGTAAAGTAAAATGCCTACTGCTGCTCAAGTAGCAAGTTTGTATCGTATTAGCTATCAACTGACGTATATCATGCTTTATACCTCATTTGCGTTGATAATAGGACTCGTAATGTATACATCTTTGCTGGGTATGACGAAGAGATTGAATTCCAAATTTTACCCAACGGAGAGTTGTCTGATGAGCCGAATTAATTACGATTCAAGACGAAGGCTAACAGGGCGTTGCAGCCGAACGCCGAGAGGTTATTTGCTGCACCCTAAAGGTAGTAAGCTACAGTTGAGGTCTAAATTGCCCTCTGAAACTGTCTTCTCTACGAGAGGCTGCGCGAACAATTTTGAAGAATTATTTTGATTTTTGAATTTAAAAAATGTCCCGTTCTGGATACACTCTCCCGGTATTTGCGTGCGCTGCTGCTGTTGCAGCTTTACACTGGTTACGCGATCGCCAACCCCTAACTTTAGCATCTGTAGATCTGATTGAACCCGCTCAAATTGCAGAAATCCCAATTGAACAGGTAGCAGGACTATCTGAGAATACAGCTTTAGCGATCGCTCGCAGCGATCCTGGTGATAATCTCGATTTGACTAAAGATACACCGATTTGGGCGCTGGTGGAGTGGAGGGAAGCAGGGGAAGCAGTAATTATTAAAGGCGGGGAAGGAATTGGTAGGCAATTAAATGCTGACAACAAGCCTGCTATTTATGCCTACGCTCAAAGGCTGTTGCAAGAGAATCTGCAACGGATGCTAGCATCTGGGGAAAAAATCACGGTGACGATTATTCTACCTGAAGGGCGATCGCTTGCTGTTAGAACTTCAAATTCTGCTTTTGGTGTGGTTGAAGGACTTTCCCTTTTAGGCACTACTGGCATTTCTCAACCCTTAAGTACACCAGATCAGCTTGCAGTTTTTCGGGCTGAATTACAAAATAAAGCCAGTCGTTTTGAAAGTTTAGTATTCTGTATCGGAGAGAATGGCCTAGATTTGGCGCATAAACTAGGGATTAATCCTGAGCAATTGGTCAAAACTGCTAACTGGCTTGGCCCAATGTTAGTAGAAGCTGATGTGCTGGGCGTGAAAGAAATCTTATTATTTGGCTATCACGGCAAGCTGATGAAACTGGCTGGAGGGATTTTTCACACCCATCACTACTTGGCTGATGGACGCCGGGAAATTTTGGCAGCGCACTGTGCGATCGCTGGTTTAAAATCACCAGATATCCAAGCTGTGTTTAACAGTGCGACTGCGGAAGCTGCACTAACACACTTAAAATCCCTAGATACTGCAACTGGTAGTGATTGGGTAAATCAAGTTTACAGTGCGATCGCCGAAACCATTGATGTTCGTTCCCAAGAATACATTCAAAACCATAGCCAAAGGGGCACAGGAAGTACAGTCTGTGGCTCTATTCTCTTCGATCGCGATCGCAAAATTATTGTGAAGAGTAAAACTGCTGGTTTGTTGATGGGAAAATTATGTTAATTTATTATGAATAATCGTAAACAATCCAAATAAATAATCTTTTAAGTAACCACTCTAGGGTAAGTTTATCGTTTTAATACCATCTCCGACTCAGGGACTAGACAAACGCACATAAACTCGCGTTTGTAAAGGCTCTCTATACCATTATCAGCCTATCCAGGCTGAATAATAGCATCACCATAGACCACAAAGCATCTATCCTTAACAGACATAACTCTCCCGTCATGAATACAGCGGTGACTCTACCAACAGAACAAGCGCCCCAAACATTGGAAAATTTTGGGCGGCTTGATCGCCAATTGATTGTAATTCTGGACTTCGGCTCTCAATATTCTGAGTTGATTGCCCGTCGCATCCGCGAGACTCAAGTATACTCTGAAGTTTTGTCCTATCGCACTACTTCTGAACATTTGCGGCAACTCAATCCTAAGGGAATCATCCTTTCTGGTGGCCCAAGTTCGGTTTATGGTGATAACGCTCCCCATTGTGACCCAGAAATCTGGAATTTAGGAATACCCGTCTTGGGTGTTTGCTATGGGATGCAGCTGATGGTAAACCAACTTGGTGGTGAAGTAGCAAAGGCTGACCGAGGTGAATACGGCAAAGCATCATTATATATTGATGATCCCACAGATTTGCTCACGAATGTCGAAGATGGCACTACCATGTGGATGAGTCATGGAGACTCAGTTACCCAAATGCCGACAGGGTTTGAATTGCTGGCACATACAGAAAATACTCCCTGTGCTGCGATCGCCGACCACGAAAAGAAACTTTACGGCGTTCAGTTCCATCCAGAGGTAGTGCATTCTGTTGGCGGTTTAGCATTAATCCGTAATTTTGTCTATCACATCTGCGATTGCGAACCAACTTGGACAACAGCGGCTTTTGTCGAAGAGGCAATTCGAGAAATTCGTGCCAGAGTTGGTGAAAAGCGGGTGCTATTGGCGCTGTCTGGTGGAGTGGATTCTTCTACTTTGGCCTTCTTGCTGTATCAAGCGATTGGTGAGCAACTGACTTGCGTGTTTATCGATCAAGGCTTTATGCGAAAGTATGAGCCAGAGCGATTGGTAAAGCTATTCCAAGAACAGTTTCACATTCCTGTAGAGTATGTTAATGCTCGCGATCGCTTTTTAGCTGCGATCGCTGATATCACAGATCCTGAAGAAAAACGTCGCCGTATCGGACACGAATTTATCAGTGTATTTGAGGAAACATCCAAGCGCCTCGGTCACTTTGACTATCTAGCTCAAGGGACTCTTTATCCAGATGTCATCGAATCTGCTGATACCAACGTTGATCCCCAAACTGGTGAGCGAGTAGCGGTGAAAATTAAGAGTCATCACAATGTCGGCGGTTTGCCCAAAGACCTAAGATTTAAATTGGTGGAACCACTGCGGAAATTATTTAAAGATGAAGTCCGCAAAGTTGGGCGTTCCATTGGTTTACCAGAAGAAATTGTCCAACGACAACCTTTTCCTGGGCCTGGTTTGGCAATTCGCATCCTGGGGGAAGTCACATCTGAGCGGTTAAACATTTTGCGTGATGCCGATTTGATTGTGCGGCAAGAAATTAACCAACGCGGCATGTATCATGATTTCTGGCAAGCATTTGCTGTATTGTTGCCAATTCGTAGTGTTGGCGTTATGGGGGATAAACGTACTTACGCTTACCCCATTGTTTTGCGGATTGTGACTAGTGAAGATGGCATGACTGCTGATTGGGCGAGAGTGCCTTACGATGTTTTGGAAGTGATTTCCACTCGGATTGTGAATGAGGTAAAAGGGGTGAATCGGGTAGTTTATGACATCACCTCTAAGCCGCCTGGAACCATTGAATGGGAGTAATCAAGTTTTGAATTCGCTTAACTAAGAAGCTCATCACTCTTTGCTATAGTTCAGATCCCTTGCAGTAGTTTAGATTCACATACAGCAGTTTGCAAGTTAATGAGGTAAACTTTTTCAACTCAAGAGCCAGGTATAAAGCCGATTTTACTTCTGACTCTTGCTGTATTTCAAAATGGCAATGCCGACCTGACTCGTTTTAAGCCTCGGCATTGTCTATTTTTTTGTCTTTCGGTTTACTAAGAGCAATAATGCTGCAAAATCCTGTATTTGCTAAATTTTAAAAGCCTTTATCAAAATCCAAATCTGTTAGTAATAAAGCAGTCAGTAATTAGTAAGATTATTCTTGAACTCCAACTATTCGTTAAAGCTAATTTTTTAAATGTAAAGCAATTTAAACACTAACATAATTTTATCCAGTCAATTATAAATGCCAGCGAATAATTAACCATCAATTAGATGGTAGCTGGACAAATTGAGTTATTGTCTAGGAAAATAGACACGATCGCAGTAAAATTACCAATGGTGTGGTTACAGAGAAAAAAAACGAGCAGCTCATTAGAAATAACTTTCATTGTTAATGGAGATGTCATGGAAACTCCTCTCCTCCTTGCTGGCTTAAACATCCTCGTAGTTGATGATGATGAAGATAGCCGCTTTTATATTACTACCGTGTTGGAAGCTGATGGAGCCACTGTTATGGCAGTTGCATCGGCAGCGGTAGCATTGAAAGTACTACCTGAGTTGCAACCAGATATCTTGATTTGTGATATTGCTATGCCTGGTGAAGATGGCTACACCCTCATCCGCAAGATCCGGGCGCTAAAGCCTGATGATATTTGTGGAAAACTTCCCGCTATCGCCTTAACTGCATACGGCGATAGCGAGTATCGTAGCCGTGCCCTGGAAGCGGGCTTTCAGACTCATGTGCCTAAACCAGTTGATCCAGGAGAACTAGTTGCGATCGTCGCAAATTTAGTTGCTTCTTATAAGAGTTAACACAAAGATGCAGTCATTTTTCGGTCGTTATTTGTTATTTCCCTCATCTTTTCTCATGTTCCTCATCATATTTTTTAAACCAAGAAATCAAGATTCTATAACATCATTTTTGGTGAAGTGTTGGTTTGTGAAAAAAGTGTTGGTAATAACAAGTTTTTAAGAATAAAACTGGTTCATACTCTAAAAGGCGCTGCTTTACATTTGAACAAAGCGTGATTTGGACTTGCTGAGACTATTTAGCTCCAGTTTCAAAGCTAATTTGCTCAGATTTATATGCTGGTGGTTCGACGTGAATTAAAATCCTTACTGGACGGAACCGTTCTTCTAATCGGCTTTCTACTTCTTCGGTGATGTGGTGGGCGGTTTCTACATCTGATGCATCCACTATTAAATGCATTTCAATAAATACCTGTCGACCAAGAACACCGCGAGAGGCAATATCATGACAATTAATTACACCTGGAACAGAAGTAGCGATCGCATGTATTGCTTCTGGTGCGATCGCCATTTGATCCACAAGCCAAGGTAAATTCTCTTTTAAAACTGACCAGCCGCTCCAAAATACCAACAAGGCGACAGGAAAAGATAACACCAAATCCATCCATTGATAACCAAGCCAAACTCCTATCAAGCCGCCAATTACAGAGATTGTCACCCAAATATCGCTCATGGTATGTGTAGCATCAGCTATGAGAATTGAGCTACCTACCCGCCTACCCACACTGCGTTCGTAAAACGCCACAAAAATATTCACGCCCAGCACAATTAGTAATAGCCACAACTCAGGTGGTGAGATTCTCACAGGTTCACCACCACCTTTGAGAATTCGCTCGATTGCTCCTTGCAGAATTTCAAAACAGGCTATTCCTAAAAATGAGGCAATTCCTAAAGCTCCTACTGCTTCAAACTTGCTGTGTCCGTAGGGATGCTCGCGATCGGGTTGTGGAGAAGAAAATTTACTCGCGATTAATCCTAAAACGTTATTGGCACTATCTGTCACACTATGCAAGGCATCAGCTAGCAAACTCAAAGAACCTGTCCAGTAACCTACAAGTGCTTTCAATCCCATTACAAACAGATTGAGCAGTAAGGTAATAATTAAAACTTTTCGCACTTCGGCGCGGTTATCGTAAGTCATAGATAATTTATCACATCAAGTTCTATGACTTCTAATGTAGAACTCAAAATACAAATAAACACAAATAAAGTGTATCAAAGTCTTACACAGTAAGAATTAAGTATCTCTTTAGTCTCTATATTTTATGCCTATTTATTGAGATTATTTTTAATTAACAACAGCTACAAGCTTCATAGGTACTAGTAATAGCTTTACAAATAGCAGCATATTTTTAGCATTAATTATAGGAATATTTTAATTAATTTTGTTATTTATATATCCAGTCAGGTCGTACCAAATTGTATTCAAAGACATTATGACGACCCTCAGTGGTCTATACTTACTCCGCATAACTGACGAGCTTAATGAGTTTTATTTACTAGCTTATAAGGATGAGGAAGCCCGCGTTTATTCAGAAAATGGTCAAGATTTGAGGATGTCAATGGGACACCAAATAGGTGTCGTTCTACTCCGGCCACGCTTGCAATGCTGTCTCCACAACCCGCAGTAGTTCCGTTCGGGTGGCTCCGGTCGCCGCTAGGACTGACATTCCACAATTTAGCGTCACGACAAAGCGGGCCAGAGCGGCTGGGTCGGAATCCGCCGGCAAGTCTCCCTCCAAAATCGCCTGCTCAAAACGCTTACGCAGAGCGGCTTCGCCTGATGCTCGGCGTGCAGACAATTCCTGGTGGATTGGATCGGCCGGATCTCCAGATGAAAGCGTGCCATGAACCCAGAGACATCCCGGTGGATTGTGCGGATCGGTTCCCAGGTCAACGACCCCGTGCATCATCCGCTCGGCGACCTGGCGCGCAGTCGGCTCTTTGAGAGCCTCACGAAGATAGGCTGACGGCCCGTCGGCATAGCGATCGAGCACTTTGCGGAACAGAGATTCCTTGTTGCCAAAGGCGGCGTAGAGGCTAGGGCGATTGATACCCATAGCCTCGGTCAGATCCGAGAGGGACGTACCCAGATAACCCTTGCGCCAGAACACATACATTGCACGATTGAGCGCGTCATCGGTATCGAACTCGCGGGGCCGGCCCATCGCCACAGTGGTTTTTTCCTGTTTCATACTCATCAGTATAATAGTTTCTTGACAGGCTTACCCTCATGCCTTATATCTATACCATGCGATACAAAATTGTCTTGTAACAATAAACTCTAACGACAAAAGAATACTATGAGCACCAAAAAACTCACAGGTAAGGTGGCATTGGTCACTGGTGGCTCACGCGGACTGGGAGCAGCGATCGCCAAACGTCTCGCGCATGATGGTGCAACTGTCGCCCTTACCTACACTAGCTCGCCGCAAAAAGCCGACGAGGTGGTGCTCGCCATCGAAGCGGCAGGCGGCCAAGGCTTGGCTATACGGGCCGATAGTGCCAATGTCGAAGCGGTGAAAAATGCTGTCGCCGAGACTGTGAAAGCCTTTGGTCGCCTCGACATCCTCGTGAACAACGCGGGGGTTGCCGCTTTGGCCCCAATCGACCAGTTCTCACTGGATGATTTTGACCGACTGATCGCGGTGAATGTCAAGGGCGTCTTTGTCGCAACTCAGGAGGCTGTCCGCTATATGGGTGAGGGCGGACGGATCATCATGATCGGCAGCGTCAATAGCGACATCATGCCTTTTGCTGGCGGCTCCGTCTACGCTTTGACCAAGGGTGCAATCGCCAGTTTTACGCGTGGTCTAGCCCGCGATCTCGGCCCTCGTGGCATCACGGTGAACAATATCCAACCCGGGCCGGTGGACACCGACATGAACCCGGCGGAAGGTCCCTTTGCCGACAACATGAGAAGCATGATCGCCCTCCAGCGCTACGGCCAAAGCGAAGAAGTCGCCGGCATGGTTTCCTATCTCGCCAGTGCAGAAGCCGGTTTTGTCACCGGTGCGAGCCTGAAGATTGATGGCGGCTTCGCAGCCTGATTCAAAGGACACAGCAAAACCAACATAAATGACCGCAAAATTTGGAAAGAATTTTGTGGCGGAATTTTCTCCTGGAAAACTTTTGTACCAGTCGTTGCGTGAGACCCGTTCAAAACTGCAAAGCTTAGAAGACAAGTTTCTTTGCGCGACTTGGCTACCTGTAATTTTTTAGAACCCAGCAGAAGATACTTCTACCAAGTGCTAGTGGTTTTTGAAGAAGACACGGGAAACTATTAAAGTGGGATTCAGACCCTTCCTTCGGGTAATATTACTACTTATCAAGAAGTTTTAATAAAAAACGTATGTCTTCAATTCCTCTAACATTAAACCTAATTGAAGGTTCTGTCTCCTTTAGTTTTTCACCCCAAGCAGCACGAGAATTAAAGACAGCGACGGATCAACTGATGGAGCGCTTGAAGGCTGTCGCCGCTAAACCCACTCCTGGCGGTGGTAAAGTCACTCCCCAGCCTCCCCTGGAATATCGTTATACGGGTGAAGTATTTTTAGAAATTTTTTGTAATCCTAATATCTGGCCAACGCCCTTCGCAGCCAAAGTTTTGCTGACTGTCCGCAACGTCAACATCCGCTTGACTACTGAAGCAGAACTTACTCGCATCATTGAAGACATTAATCAGTATTTAGAGCAAGTAGGATAATAATTCAAATGATTTTTCTGTGCTTTTCAAGATTTTTCAGAAAAAATACTATACAAATTTTGGATTTTGCGAAAGTTAAGCAAGTTCCTTGCGGAGGTTCCTGACGCTGTGCGTAGCTTGCTTCTCCGTAGGGGTAAGCTATCTGTTGTCGCAACTGGTCTAGGTTCGCCTGACTTAGCAAACTTTTCAAGACGGATTTTGGCTTTGAACAGCAATTCATCGCATCGCTTAGTTGTAGGAAGCGATGCGATGAATTGCGAGTCAAAAGTGGAGTTCCTACACTTCTAATATGGTTCGGTTAAGATCCCCCCGCCTGCGGCGAACCCCTTAAAAAGGGGGTAGAAGAGGGTTAAAAGCCCCCCTTTTGAAGGGGGTTGGGGG
This sequence comes from Nostoc sp. ChiQUE02, assembly GCF_034531305.2. NCBI lineage: Bacteria > Bacillati > Cyanobacteriota > Cyanophyceae > Nostocales > Nostocaceae > Nostoc > Nostoc sp. ChiQUE02. Next base: position 37,125 of record NZ_JAVRBN020000037.1, on the reverse strand, counting down.
ATCTTCAAAAGATTAAAACGTTAACCGAACCGTATTACCTACACTTCTATCGGATTAATGTAGGAAGGTCACAGAATCTACATACTAGACTCAAGCTGTAGCACGAGATATGCAGAACAAATGGTTCTGATGCCTACTTTAACTTGAAAAGTTGTATGAATTCAGACTCTAATGCTTCTGTGTTAATGAAAAACGCAAGATTCTGTATGGGGCAATGCTCATCAAAAACCAGAGATTATCCCCCAGATTGGGCATCGAATCGTTGATGATGACATCCACACATCAAAAATAAACCCTTAATCTCAAACCCGAAATCAAACATTGATTAGTCGTTGTCCCACTGTTCACGACCAATTAGGTCGCCAATGCGATCGCGTAACAAAAAGTCACATTTCTCTAATTCACATTCAACGCAAACCCACTCTCTCGCTGGAATATATTGGCAAAGGGTATATATTGGCTGTTGTCGGCTAATCATTCCCTTTTGCACCAGTCGGCGTGCTTCGTCTTGAATCACATCGAGAGAGTAGTAATTGATAGAAGGCACCGTATTCACACTCATGGTTTTTACTCACAAATTAACACTTACGATAGTGTTCCCGTTAATAATTAGGAACAAACATTACAGAAATTAGACTTGTGGCTAGGATTTTGTAGTTTGCTATACGGAACTATTTTTATTTTGACGCTACATTTCCTGAAATTATCTCAAGAAATGTTAAGAAAGTCAACGAATCCTGACATTTATCGAAAATCCGCTTTACAAAAAAAATTCCGAGTAGTTAACTTAACCTGCTTATGTAGCTGTATGACTTTGATGCCACAAGTCTGAAAGTCTTGCCATTACTGTTTTTAAGCAAGATTTGGTGGGTAGAAAGAATTTACATTGCGTAGGCGTAGCCCGCCGCAGGCATCGTTTACATACCAAATAATCACCTTAAAGCCGGATTTAGAACTGCTGGTATCTATCTAAGGGTAAACAACATAAGAATATTTGTCAGATACTAGGGTATAAACTGTTGCAAAACATAACGGCTAAAGTACACTAATAAGGCTTTTATCCTAGCATCTGTTAACAATTTCTTAAGTAAAACCGTAATTATTTAGTTAAATTAAGCACTAGTATTACACAGTTTTCTTTTGAAAAACATCTGTAGAAGGGTGGAGTAATCCTAATTCCTAATTTAGGACACACATAAAAATGCTTGAGACAAGCAGCATTTATGCGTCTGCACAAAAGCCTTTTGCAGTAGAGTAAAAATGAAAGCCAAGACAAGCAGAAAGCCTATACATGCAACTACCGACCCCTGAAGTAGGTTATGGTCACATTAAAACAGACGCGATCTAGTCACGTCTGTAAACTGTTTGGCGGATTTGCTGAGATTAATTGTTCTGAAGTTACATTGTTGTTTTAGTTACTTATTCGGAGAATTCTTCTTCATCTTGATCGGTACTGTCTTCTACTGATATCAAATTTTCTGGTGGACGCTCATGGTTAAGTTGGCTTAGTAGTGCCAGTACCTTATTACCGCGTTCTATGGAGCGATCTTCGAGAAATATCACCTCTGGTGTACGACGTAGCCGCACCCGCGCCCCAAGTTCGCTGCGGACATAACCTGTGGCCGACTTTAAGCCTGCCATTGTTTCTGCCTTAGCTTCATCTGTACCATAGATGCTGACATAGATTTTGGCGTGTTGGAGATCGCCGGAAACATCAACATCAGTAACACTGACCATTCCAGTACCCACACGATCATCCTTAATGCCGTTGAGCAGCATTTGGCTAACTTCCCGTTTGATCAGTTCAGCAACGCGGGAAACCCGACGATTTGTAGCCATAAAAATTTCGCCTCATCACAGAGGTTGTACGACAAAAATAGATGCAAATAGGGTAGACAGTACTTAGCGGGAGCAACGCCAAGAGCAACCGTCTGTGGGGCACAGCCCCGATATAGCGCTAGTCTAGATTGCACTCAAGCCCAGCATTGCCCGTAGAGTGAAAGTAAGGAAGACTAGGCTGCTCACAAATAAACCCAAGAGGGCGATCAAGGTGACTGGGCGCTTCAACAGTGGCACTAATGGCGCAAAGGTGTTCAGAAACAGTCCTAAGACGATAGTAATTAAGTACCGGGGGTAGCGAAAGACGTTATCCCAAAATCCGTCAAACATCTGAATGTAAACTGCCTTGTTATATACTTACGTTTGTTTTGATATGCTTTATCTACTCAATTGTAATCTATGTGGCTAGAAAATTAGCCAGTTAATATAAAATATGGTTCGTCGGTTATATTGGCTTTATTTAGTCACGATTATTTTCAGTTAAATCGGAAGTAAATGGTAATTCAAATCCCCAAGGAAACTAGCCCACGTCCATTTTTGAAGTGGGCAGGGGGTAAAAGTAGGTTGATACAGCAATATATTCCTTATTTTCCCAAGAGTTATAAAAATTACTATGAGCCATTTTTAGGTGGTGGTGCTGTTTTTTTCTATCTCCAACCAACCGCAGCAATTTTAACTGATATTAACGCCGAATTAATTAATGCTTATGGTTGCGTTAGAGACAATGTTGAAGAATTAATTTCTATATTGAAAGAGCATAAAAATCGACATAATAAAGATTATTACTATAGTGTCAGAAATAACTCTGTTGGTAGTGATATAGAAAAAGCTGCTCGTCTAATTTATCTTAATAAGACCTGTTTCAATGGTCTTTATCGAGTCAACTCACAGGGCAAATTTAATGTGCCCTTAGGCAGATATGATAATCCCAATATTTGTCATGAAGATTTACTCAGAGTCGCCTCCATAGCGCTTTCTCATGCAAAAATTCAACAAGCAGATTTTACAGAAGTCCTAAACTATGCTACGAGCAGTGATGACTTTGTATTTTTTGATCCGCCCTACCATCCTATCAGTGACACTAGTTATTTCACCGCTTATAGTCAAAATTGTTTTACTAAAAAAGACCAAGAAGTTTTGAGAGATACTTGTGCAGAGTTAGCAAGTCGTGGTGTCAAAGTTATGGTATGTAATTCTGATAGTGAATTTATTCAAAAAATTTATACTGATATTAATTTTGAAACCTACAAAATCAAAGCAGCCCGATCAATTAACTCAAACATAAAAAATAGAGGTAGAATTTACGAATTACTAATTACATCTTTTAAAGATTTTTATTTGCCCAAGCAATGAATCTGTCTAAACTATAGACCGCTAATAAATTATGGTTATCGTTAACTCTTGCTTTCAGCCATTTGCTTGCACCTTCTCGCATACCTTCACCGCCTAAAATTACAATAGTTGGTGCAGGGTAATAATTCTGGATGTTCATATTCAAGTAAGGAAATTTTTCATCAACCGAACCGGGGCTTTCTTGCCATTTGCACTCGAAAATTAAACCAGATGGCATTGTTGGTAAGCCAACAACATAAAAATCAACCTTCAGATCGGTATGATAAATTCCAGTTCCAATATAAACTTCTTTTCCATAACGCTTTGGCAATAAAGCAGCATTTAGTATAAATTCTTTTGGGACATAGTTCCCGACTTGGAAATAATTATGCCCATTCAAGATTGCTTCTACATTTCCTTCTAAAATATTCCCAGACTTATTTGCCCTTCCGCCTTGAGTCAGAGCCATCCTCAATCCCTCTGCCAAAAGTCTTGCTTATTATAGGATTTCACAGAAGCAGTAATTAATGGTCAGTTGCTTAATATGAATTTTTGATTTTGACTAAACAAGGTTGGATTAATAGGTAATAAATCCGAAAAACTTGGTACTTTTGTACTAAATAAATACAAATGTATTAATAATTTGGCTCAGGAACAAGTTACTAATTCAGAGAAGTATGAAAGGAATGGAATTTCCTTTTCTCTTTGCCCCTTAACCTCTCTAATAACTGGAAATTAGCTTGGATAAATTTTAGTTATTTCACCTTAGCTTCAACCCGTCTGGGCTTCAGTATGACCGTTGCGGATAGACCATGCTAATTCTAAAAGTTGAGTCCAGCGCTTTTGTAGCTGTTTGGGGGTGCATTTGATGGTTTTGGCGATCGCTTGGTCGTTTTGTCGAGCAGTTTTTAACTGTAATATTTGCTGTTGCTGTTCTGTGAGTTGATTCACAAAAATTTCCCACTGCTGGGAAGATAAACCCAACTTTTGCTCTAAACCCGCACCTAACCATTGATGTACCAATTGCCAGTGGTGTTGCTTGGCAAACTTTTCCACATGGTATTTAAACCGCTGTTGGAGATAATCGCGCTGACGGCTGGTTAAACCGAGAATTTGGTCAATTTCTGGGGCTGAGAGGTCTTGAAGTTTCAAGCTGAGGTAGTTCATACAATCAGATTGACCTTGAGACTCCAAATATTTCATCAATTCAGTGATGACGCGATCGCGTTCTGACTCTTCGGATGGATCGAAATTAGTTTGGGCAATCATCTGCGATCGCAGCTGTTGCACCGCCGAGTTACGCTGGTAAGATTCTGCTTCTTCACCCTTAGCAGACTCTACGGCCATTTCGATATCCACGGTCGTTTCTTGGGGTTGACGACGAGCAAAACCTTGGGCCCGTAAGATAATCAATTGCTGATTTGCACCACCAGGTAAATTGATCCGGCGTTTGGCATACTGTTCTGTAAAGGCCATATATTCAGCTAATTGCAGCTGAGTACGCGGCGTGTGATCGTTAGGTAGTTCGTTTTCTCTGCGGAAAGCTTTGATAGCTTCGATATAAAATGCTTGTAAAAAATCTTCAATCAGGCTGTAACGAGCCTCAAAACCCAACTCAGAGCCGGATATAGTTACATGACGGTAAACCATAGCACCCAAATTGCTATGTAATTCCACCCGCCCTTGTTTTGAACCTAGTTGGTAGTAACGTAAGCACTTGTGCATCCGATGCCTTCCCAACGTAATCTGCCAGGATTTGATTTCCCCAGATGTTTGGATACGGGAGCTTTTATCGCAAATGCGTTCTACTTCTACGGCTATGCGCTTTGCTAAAGCTTCTACGCACTTGGGTGTTGCTTTCACTTGCCCTTGCATTTCCTCACGCAGCAATTCAATCAAGGTATCAGTGCTGCTATCTGAAAATTCTTCAGTCGAAACGTGGTTCTCAAAAATGGGTGTAGAGTTTGGTAGATTAACAACGTTAGCTTTCATGACTTTTCCAGGTAGTAGTATTGCACCGTAATTACAACGCAGACACAGCAATCAAGACAGGCCTTGGCTTGTGAATCTTTGGGCATTCATCCATCAAGACTTGCCGCATATAATGCTCACATCTAAAGCTCATATATAAAACTGTAGGAAATACGAAAGAGTTACGGTTATAGCAATGTGTCGGTTTTTTCACAAGCCACCAAATTGACGCTGGGACATAAGTACCCGCCATTTTCTCAAAGTTGTCAAATCCCTTGCTGTACCAACTGTTGCCACCATCCTGCTATATCCAGTGCTTCACCGAACAGCCCGTCGTAGACATCGCCTCTAAATATGACAATTTCAAAACTGGAGTCGTTTTTATCACAATTTCCGAAACAAAGAGGTGCGCCTGTGAAGTTTAATTCTTATACCCATGCTGCTGCTGCTTCCCAACCTAAACCCCTCCGTATAATTACTGCTTCGTCTCCGGTCATATCCAAGATGGTAGATACTTCATAAGTAGGTTCCTCGCCAGTATCTACAATTATGTCTACCAACTTGTCTAAACGGTCAAATAGTTCTACCCGCGACTGAACAGTTTCTGGATCTATCCGAATCATGCCATCATCTGCTTCATCTGGTGGTAGATGTGCTGAAGTTGAAATAATTGGATTGCCCAACGCTGCTAGCAACTCCAAACACACAGTATGGTTTGGTACTCTAATTCCAGTAGTTTTCCGCTTGGGGCTTTGCACCAATCGCGGTACTAACTTAGTAGCTGGGAGCAAAAACGTGTATGAACCCGGAATCAGGCGTTTCATAATCCGATAGGCTGTGTCACTTACGAAGGCATAAGTTGCCACATTTGAAAGCGAGGGACATAAAAATGTCAGTGGTTTATCATTTGCTAGCTGTTTAATTTGCCGCACTCTTTCTACCGCCGACTTGGCATTCAAATCACAACCGATCGCATAGACTGTATCAGTAGGGTAAAGCATGACTGCGCCACTAGAAAGCGCCGACTTTATTTCCTCTATTCGGCGAATTTGAGGATTATCCGGATGAACTGAGAAAATTTTTGCCATAACACAGGGAGTGGGGAATGGGGAATGGGGGCAGGGGAGGCAGAGGGAGCAGGGGAAGAATTTCTAACTCTTGACTAATGACTAATTTATTATGAATAAAATTGCTTATCTTCAATGTCCGACAGGAATTTCTGGTGATATGTGCCTGGGTGCTTTGGTCAGTTTAGGTGTTCCTGTGGAGTATTTAATTGAAAAACTTAATGGGTTGGGAATTGAACAGGAATATCAGTTAAGAGCAGAACTTGTCCAACGGAATGGTCAGCAGGCGACTAAAGTCCATGTGGATTTAGTACACGATGATCATCATCATCACGAACACAGTCACCAACACACACGCCACCTGCCAGAAATAGAGCGGATGATTCTCAAAGCGGGGTTGCCATCACAGGCAGAAGCTTGGAGTTTAGCAGTATTCCGACAGTTAGCAGTCGCGGAAGGAGCAGTGCATGGCATTTCCCCTGAAAAAGTTCATTTTCATGAAGTGGGTGCTATAGATGCGATCGTAGATATTGTGGGTACTTGCCTAGGGTTAGATTGGTTGGGGATTGAGAGCAATGAGGAAGGATTGCCCTTACTTTACTGCTCGGCGTTCCCGACTGGTGGCGGCACTGTTCGGGCTGCACATGGTCAGATGGCAGTACCAGTACCAGCGGTATTAAAGCTGTGGGAAATGCGAGGTTGTCCAGTTTATAGCAATGGGATTGATAGAGAACTGGTGACGCCAACAGGAGCTGCGATCGCTACTACTTTGGCAAGAGACTTTGGTTCACCACCTGCGATCGCTATCAAGCAGATAGGATTGGGAGCAGGAACCATAAATTTACCCATTCCCAATATTTTACGCCTCTGGTTGGGCGAAAGCGCAATTTTACAGTCCAATTTCAGCGATTTTGAAGATACTAGCTCAAATTTAGAAACCATCTCGGTACTAGAAACCCAAATTGATGATTTAAATCCACAAGCGATCGGCTATGTGTTTGAGGCGTTGTTTGCTGCTGGTGCGGTGGATGTTTTTACCCAAGCGATCGGGATGAAAAAGTCCCGTCCAGGGATTTTGCTGACTGTGATTTGTCATCCAGAAAATTTGCTCAGTTGTGAAGCGGTTTTATTTAGCGAAACCACTACTTTGGGCATTCGGAGAACAACTCAGCAACGCACCATTTTACAACGGGAAATTCAACAAGTGGAAATTGAATATGGCAAAGTGCGTGTCAAAGTAGCATGGAAAGGACAATCACCAGAAAAAGTTATTGCTAATGTGCAGCCAGAATATGAAGATTGTGCAGAATTAGCTCGAAAACATAATATTCCCTGGCGCGAAATTCAACGGCTGGCGCTACAGCGTTGGTATTTAGTCAATCCTTAATAGTCATTGTCAGCCACACAAATCCCTTTACATTTAATACCGTTCGTAAGGGTGCGCTGACAATGAGAACATAAAACTTTTTCGTTTTCTGTTTCTTGATTTATCTTTAAACTTGTGTTTGCCGTAGGAAAGTCTTTTTGAGTCTGGAGTTTTACAGTCATAAAAAGGGAGGAGGGAATCAACTAACTTAGAACTTTCATCATATATTGTGTCAATGTAAATGCATCTACACCCAATTCGCTACGCTCTTGGGCTGCTAAGATACCCGCCTGCGAATGCCACCAAGCGGCAGTTGCCACAATATCTTCTACGGGAATCTGCTTGGTTGCCGCTTGTGCCAACAATCCACCCAGTAACCCAGTTAACACGTCGCCGCTACCGCCACGCGCCAAGGCGGGTGTGCTTTCAGGAACAATCCAAACGCCACCTTGAGGGTTTGCGATCGCAGTTCTCGCCCCTTTCAACAACACTACTGCCCCACTTTGCACCGCTGCTTCCTGTACTGCTTTCACCCTGTCATGTTTGGCATCGGGGACATCAGGAAACAGTCGCTGGAATTCGCCAGTGTGGGGTGTGAGTACGGTTACTGCTTGGCGTTTTTTTAATGTGGCGATCGCTCCCATTTGTGCCAGGATATTTAAACCATCGGCATCGAGAATTAGCGGGCGATCGCTGTTGATTACTTCTTGCACAATAGGAGTCGCATCTCGTGTTAAACCGGGGCCACAAGCGATCGCATTAAAGGAACTCAGATCGGTGTTTTCTGGTAATTGCAATTGAGCGATCGCTCCGGTTTCCGTCTCTGGACAACCGACAATTAGCGCTTCTGGCAAGTGTGACACTAAAAGAGATTTCAGTGATTCGGGTACGGCAATCGAAAGCATTCCCACACCACTAGCCCGCGCACCCAAACCAGTTAAAATTGCTCCACCTGCATAGCGCCGCGAACCGCAAATCAGCAGTAAATGTCCTTCCTTATATTTGTGGGTGACTGGTGGACGGGGTAGGGGTAAAGTAGCAAGCGCTGTTGCTGGTGTAATCCGTTTAATCCTGGGTGTATCTTTGAGAACAGCTTCTACATCAGCGAAAGGAATATCAAAATCGATTAACTCAGCTTTACCGAGATATTCCAGCGCCTGATCTTGGAAGAAAGCTAGTTTCCATAAACCTAAACAAAATGTGTGAGTGGCGCGAATAGCAGTTCCCAATACTTCGCCTGTATCGGTGTGTAAACCTGAAGGTAAATCTATACTATAAATCGGCACAGACAATTCATTTAGCTGATTAATTGCAGAGGCGATGGGATCAGTCAGGTTTCTTTCTAAACCAAGCCCAAACAAGCCATCAATCAACAAATCTGAATCTGGCAATTGCTCAATTGTTTGATAAATTGGAATGCCCAAACTCTGGGCATATTGCAAGTGCTGCAAAGTTAATTCTTTGAGCTTAGAGAAAGGAGAATAAATCCAAATCTCATACCCGCGAAAGTGTAATTCACGGGCTACTACTAAAGCATCGCCACCATTATGACCGGGGCCGACCAGAATTCCGACACGAGATCCCCCCGCCTGTGGCGACCCCCTTTTAAAGGGGGTGTTTGAAGGAATATAGTCAGCCTTTTGAAGGGGAGTTGAGAGAATTTCTGGAATGCGACAGGCAATTAATCCCGCCACCTTTTCCATCAAAGCGACTACAGGCATTCCGGCTGCAAAGATCCGCTTTTCAATATCGCGCATCTGCCCAGCAGTTACTACCACTTGCGAAATTTGTTCTTGCCTATTTTGCATCAGTCCTGTTAGCGATAGCGGGGCGTTTAGCCCGTGCTGAATATGAATTTATTTTACTCTCCACTCCCTAGTGCAGACGCGATTAATCGCGTCTCTACCCACTTATTCACTTCCCGTAGTAAACCCTGGCATTACCGTATCCTGTATTTCGCAGATATTTATTCCACTCCTCAGCTTGGAATCGATCAGAGAAAGGCCCTACTGCTACGTGTGGCCCTCGTGGTTGCGTTCTTTCGAGGACTCCGCCAGATCGTCCTAAATCTTGGCTAAATCGAGCTAAATTCTGCCTAATTTGTGCTGCGATCGCAGATAATTGTTCGGAAGTAGTCGGAATGGCGACATAATATCTAGAGACTGGCCTATTAGCATTTATAGTACTGCGATCGCCTACAAAGCCTCTATTGCCTGCCTCTATTTCCTGTCCGTTAGCGAAGCTGATAATCCGGGCGCTATATATGCCTCGTGACTGTAGCTCACTTACCCGTTGTTGGGCGTTAGATACTCTGTTAAAAACTCCTGACTGAATTACATTCCGGCCTTGGTACTGGCGAATGTAAGCACTGGGTTCAATCTGACGTATTGCTTGTAGCGTCTGGAAATCACTACCATCTACGTAAACTAAGTAGCGCTCAAAGTTCTGGTTATATTGACTAAACTGTGCAGGTTGAGAGGGCTGAAAATTCTGCTCAAATTGATTGTTTTGTAATGGTTGAGAGGGCTGAAAATTCTGCTCAAATTGATTGTTTTGTAGTGGTTGAGAGGGCTGAAAATCCTGCTCAAATTGATTGTTTTGTACTGGTTGTAACTGCGGTGATGGCTGTTGACCAAAAGGAATTGGCGGTGGCGGTAAAGTTTCATCGGCTTCTTGAGCCAGTAGCACGTTACTATTTTGGATTTGTGCTTGTGCTGGGGTAGAGTCGGGAATCAGTACTAACCATCCTCCCACTAACAAGGAGAGAAGTCTGATAGTGGGCTTCCAACCCTGAGAACTTCGGCGCAGCATCTGAAATGGGATAAATTTACTTGGTATTTCTCTCGACATAGTAGTTAGAAAGTAGTCAAAGTATTTCTAGGCAATTTCCATCAGGAACTAATTAGCTTACCGTTGTAGCAACTATATAGCGTTAACGTAAAATTAGCTCATCTGCGTGGCAAAAAATACATCTGTAATTAATCTTAGATAAGGGTGATGGGGAAGTGAATAGTGATGTCTACGATGGTCACTGACTTGTACTGAGCGACTTGCCTTGATTTGTTCCGAGCATCTCGACTTACTTCGACTAAGCTCAGTACAAGTCGCTCGATGGAGCCGGAGCCGAGGTAGCGAAGTCAAAAGGAGTCGAAGTAGCTTTGCCGTACCACTTGCCTACGGCACGCTACGCGAACGTGGAAGCAAGCTACGCGCAGCGTCTCGTAGAGAAGTGCGGGCTATTCGGCGTCGCTGATTCAGTGACTTTAAAACTGAAGTGCTTTGGCAGTAAGGCTTTGAAGAGTGTGTGCTACAATTGGACAACCACGCAGCTATCGTGTCGTGCTTTGTATGAAAAAAGTCGTCGTTGGTCTTTCTGGTGGCGTTGACAGTTCCACCGCCGCAGCTATCCTGCACCATCAGGGCTATGAAGTGATTGGTTTGACTCTTTGGCTAATGAAAGGCAAAGGTCAATGTTGCTCTGAAGGTATGATCGACGCGGCTGATCTCTGTGAACAATTGGGCGTTCCCCATCAGGTTGTGGATATTCGGGATGTCTTTCAAACACATATTGTTGATTACCTGGTGACTGGTTACAGTGCTGGAATCACACCTTTGCCTTGCTCCCAGTGCAATAAAACGGTGAAGTTTGGGCCAATGGTGCAGTATGCCCGTGAAGAATTGGGATGCGATCGCATTGCCACTGGTCATTATGCCCGCATTAGCTATGACGAAGCAACTGGACGTTACCAATTATTAAGGGCTATTGACCGCAACAAAGACCAGTCATACTTTCTCTATGATTTGTCTCAAGATTTACTTGCAGCAACGATATTTCCTCTGGGCGAATTAGAAAAAACTGACACGCGCCGCATCGCTACTGAATACGGACTGAAAACTGCTGATAAACCAGAAAGTCAAGACTTATGCTTAGTGGAAAGTAACGGTTCCATGCGGGCATTTTTGGATAAATATTTAGCTCCCAAAACAGGCGATATTGTAGATGTCACAGGCAAAATTTTGGGACAGCATGATGGTGTCCATCACTACACCATTGGCCAGCGCAAAGGATTAGGGATTGCGGCTGCCGAACCATTGTATGTGATTGAATTAGATGCGGAAAATAATAAAGTAGTAGTAGGCGATCGCACTAAGGTAACTCAGCCAGAATGCACAGTAAATCGGGTAAACTGGGTTTCCATTGCCGAACCATCCACCCCAATTCATGCCGAAGTGCAAATTCGCTATCGTTCAACGCCTACACCAGTAACGGTGATTCCGTTGGAAAACTCTCGTGTGCGTTTGGTGTTTGATGAACCCCAAATCAGCATCACCCCCGGACAAGCGGCGGTGTGGTACGACGGGGAAAAAGTGTTAGGTGGCGGAATTATTGAACAGTTTAGTTAGCGAGCTGCACTGTTAAAGTTGAAAAACTCTCAACCAACCTAGTCTCTCTATGAAACTAGGTTTATGCATTTTTGCATAGTATTAAAGTTACATTACATACTGTCAAAGCTTAAGTAAAAAATTACTTTTGTAAATGGCTGCTTAAAACTCCTCTAAAGCCTGTACGGTTCTCGGATGACTTGCGGTCGTTTGCTGACGTCGCTCATTAACCTTGGTTTGACGCTTTATGCTTGGCGATTCTTTGGCGCACAGCTTGGCGGATGTCTTCCCAATCGTCAGGAGTCATCTCAGTTGCATTCCCAGAATTTAGACCTTCTAAAAGCATCGCTTCCAAACGTTCAGCCGCTTGACGCTTTTGGTCTTGGCGCACTAACTCACGGAAATATTCACTGACACTGCTGTAACCACCAGTTGCCACTTTCTCTTCTATATAAGTCCGCATCGCATCAGGGAGAGATATATTTATACTTTTCACTGGCACTACTTCCCTAATTTTTTCTTCATAATATTATTTTATGGCAATTTATGCCATTGATTGCCATACTAGGCTCAATCAGCAAAAGCGATACCTGCGATGGGCTGGAGCTACGTACTTTCTATCAAAAACTACTTCTCTCTAATGTTCCTTCAAACTCTTTCAAAGCTTGTACAGTTCCTACTTGCCAAGCTCGTTCAAGTGTAGCGGCAATAATTTGAGTTAGAGGGATATTTGGAAAATTAGGACTGTTATCAGATTCGATGTAATGTCCATCCCTGAGTAAATAAATCCTCAGCTTTTTACTATCGTAAATCCATAGTTCTGGAACTGCGATCGCTTCGTAAGCATCAAGAGTTGTTTTTGATGTTACATCTGTTTCAATTGCCAAATCAGGAGGCGGATCGTTTGGTTCTAGTTTGCGACGACCAATCATTCTTTGGTAATTCTGGATGTAGAAGCAAGCATCTGGTTCTACCCCTGCTATATTTTCCCGCTTAAAGGTGGTTGAACCGAAGGGTTCATAACTTTTTCCGGCGATCTTCAGCAAGATTTTTACAATATCCGAAATTAAGTCCTTTGATTTTTCGTGTTCGGGTAGAGGAACCATTATTTCTAACGTAGACTTGCTGTAAGCAACTCGTAGCGATCGCTTTTCCCCCAGTTCTTGCAAAATAGACTCAAATTCCTCCCAACTCATATCCTGGATATTCACTGTACTACCAGGCGCTAGCCGCATTTGGCTAACAGGTTTAACAACGGGGGATACAGCAGTCATAAGCATTTTCCTTATAAAGGAACTATTCTGAAACTTGAGGCTGGATTAGCTTTAGCGTAACCTAATCAAATCGCTTAGAGGCTAATTGCAACAATTTTCCTCCATTCCCCAAACTCTTTTTTTACCAGTACCAGCATTTTGATAAGTTAGTACATACATAATCTGAAACAATAGCAGTTAATACAAAGAGGGGATTACATTGAGTCACAATCCAGATGCCATAGCCCCCCACGGTGGACAGTTGGTTAACCGTATCGCCACATCAGAACAAAGAGCAGAGTTTCTCTCAAAAGCTGACTTTTTGCCACGAGTGCAACTAGACGATCGCGCCGTTTCTGATGTAGAAATGATTGCGATCGGGGCTTTTAGTCCACTGACGGGTTTTATGAACCAGGAAGACTACGATCGCACTGTTACAGAAATGCGGTTAGCTAACGGTCTGGTGTGGTCAATCCCAATTACACTATCAGTCAGCGAAGAAGTAGCTTCCCCGTTGCAAGAAGGCGGCTTAATCCGTCTGGATAACTCCAGAGGTGAATTTATCGGAGTTTTGCAACTCACGCAAAAATATCACTACGACAAAACCCGCGAAGCAAGAAATGTCTATCGCACTGATGATGCCAAGCATCCAGGCGTTCAGGTACTCTATAACCAAGGTACTGTACATCTGGCGGGTGATATTTGGCTGTTGCAGCGTGAACCTCATCCCCAGTTTCCCACTTACCAAATTGATCCAGCTGCCTCACGGCAAATGTTTAAAGACAAGGGTTGGAAAACAATCGTTGGCTTTCAAACTCGCAACCCCATCCACCGCGCCCATGAATATATTCAAAAGTGCGCTTTAGAAACTGTTGATGGTCTATTTTTGCACCCATTAGTCGGGGCGACAAAAGAAGATGATATTGCCGCTGACGTGCGGATGCGTTGCTATGAAATTTTGCTGGAACACTACTACCCCTTAGAACGGGTAACTTTGGCAATTAATCCAGCGGCAATGCGCTATGCTGGGCCTCGTGAGGCAATATTCCATGCTTTAGTCCGCAAAAACTATGGCTGTACTCACTTTATTGTCGGACGAGATCATGCTGGCGTCGGTGACTATTATGGGACTTACGATGCTCAGTATATTTTTGATGAATTTGCGCTAAGTGAATTGGGCATTGTGCCGATGAAATTTGAACACGCTTTCTACTGCACGCGCACTAAGCAGATGGCAACATCTAAAACTAGTCCCAGCAAGCTAGAAGAACGCATTCATCTATCAGGGACAAAAGTCCGAGAAATGCTGCGGCGCGGTGAGTTACCTCCACCAGAATTTTCCCGTCCTGAGGTGGCGGCAGAGTTGGCGCGGGCAATGCGGATACAAGTACCAGCTTAGGGTAGATAGTTAATAGATAAACAGTATCGACTGTAACTTTACATTACAGAGTTCAGCCCTGTAAGCTGCTAAGTGATAGCTGAGGGCTGATAGCTAATTATGGAACGGCGCACGTTTTTACATAGAATTGGCTCAATACTCGCGGTATTGGGGGTAACTGAAGCTGAGTGGTTGACTTTAGGAAATCGCTATTATCAGGCTTTGGCACAACCCAGTCCGCGCAAATTGGCATTGTTAATAGGTATTAACCAATACCCACAAATTCCAGCCCTCAGTGGTTGTCTGACAGATGTGGAACTTCAAAGAGAACTTTTGATTCACCGCTTTGGTTTCCAAGGGTCAGATATTTTAACTTTAACTGAGGAACAAGCTAGCAGGGAATTCATTGAGGCGGCTTTTTTGGATCACCTTGGCAAGCAAGCTAAACCTGGTGATGTGGTGGTCTTCCACTTTAGCGGTTATGGCAGCCGTGTCAAATTGGAAACATCGCCAGATACAATGCAAAATGCTCTGGTGCCAGCTAGTGTGACTCAAAGCTCACAAGATGAGAAAATAGTCAACTATATATTAGAAGAAACTCTACTACTATTATTGCGATCGCTCTCCACAGACCGAGTAACAGCAGTATTGGATACTAGCTATTATGCTCCTAGCACAGTAATAGGATTAAAAACTCGCGCCCTTCAGGAGTCGGCAGCAAAGCTAGCAACAGAAGAACTCGACTTTCTCAAACAACTCAAAACTCAAAAGGTATCCAGCACACCGATTGTCTTAGCAGCTACCTCAAATCCAAAGCAGCCGGCGAGAGAAGGACTTTTTTCTGGTTTTAGTGCCGGGTTATTTACCTACTCCTTGACGCAGTATTTGTGGGAATTCACCCCAGCCACCACAATTCAAGTTGCCTTTTCTCATGTGGAAAATTCTCTATCCAAATTGGGTAGTAAACAGCAACCAGCGTTATTAACTAGTAAGAAAAATCAAGATGTAACGTCTCTAGTGCCAGACAGTATTATTGGTGCAGAAGGCGCGGTAACAGCTATTGAAGAAGACGGTAAAACAGTCCATCTGTGGTTGGCAGGATTACCTCCACAAGTGCTGCTATACTACGGAGTGAATTCTCGATTGACTCTCGCAACAACAGAGCAATTAGTATTGCGATCGCGGACTGGGTTAACAGCAAAAGCGCAAATTTCCAAAATTGAAGGTGCAAATCCCCTCCAAGGCGGTCAACTCGTCCAAGAAGTAGTCCGGGTTTTACCCAAGAATATTAATTTAACAATAGCTTTGGATACTGGATTGGAAAGAATTGAGCGGGTAGACGCCACAAGCGCCTTTGCTGGATTTTCCCATGTGTCCACCGTAGTAGCAGGAGAAAAACCAGCTGATTATTTATTTGCCAAACTACAGGAAATTCCCAGTCGTTATGGTCTATTTTCTCTTGGTGGCGAGGTAATTCTCAATACCACTGGAGAAGTAGGAGAAGCAGTGAAATTAACAGTGCAAAGGTTAGCACCTAAATTATCAACTCTGCTTGCAGCCAAGTTATGGCGACTTACAGAAAATGAAGGTTCTTCCCGCTTGGCTCTCAAGGCAACTTTAGAAATAATTAGTGGTATATCACCACAGATGGTGATGCAGCGCGAAACAATAAGAACTTTCAAACCTGAAACTTCGATTAAAAAATCAGTACAGACGCGATTAATCGCGTCTCTCCCCACTCCGATTGTGCCTATCGGTAGTCGAATGCAATATCGAGTCGAAAACCAGAGCGATCGCCCAGTATATTTAATCTTGCTGGGATTAAACAATAATCATACAGCAATTGCCTTCTACCCTTGGGAAACCCCCCAAGAACCAAACACTGCGGACACCAAGCCCATCCTTAAAGAAGTTGTCATCGCCCCAGGTGAAACCCTCACCCTACCCCAAACTAATGGTGCTTCCGAATGGGTGATTTCAGGGCCAGCTTCTGAGTGCGAACAACAACTGATTTTTAGTACTGCCCCCTTTAGCGATACTCTTGCCGCTTTGAGCACTGCGAAGTATTCCACAGCCGAACAACGGGCGATTGACCCATTGTTGAATCCCTTAGACGTTGCACAAGCCTTGCTACAAGACCTACATAACACCAGCATTCTCAAAACGGAGATGAACGGCACAGCAGCCGACTCGTATATCTTGGATGTGAATAATTGGGCAAGTCTTAGCTTTAGTTTTCAAGTAGTGTAAACATGGAATCCAGGAAGTTAGTTGTGTATGTAACTATAGACTCTGTGTTAACACGTAATAAAGTTTCATGAAAATCAATAATCAGGTAGGGTTAGTGTTGTCACTCGTCTTACTCTCTGCCAGTATTGCTACCGCTCAACCAAAGCCAACTGATTCAGAAAAGCAGCCTCAGTCCAATCCGACAATTTCAATTCAACAGCAAGAAGAACTGGGAAAACTACAGCAAGAGAAAGAGATACGCGATCGCGTCCAATCTGAAGTAGACCGCGCTTTTGGTCACAGCACAACCCTAATCAACATTTTGCTAATTGTATTGACTTTTTTACCAATCTTAGCGGCGGCCGGTGTTTGGCTGCTGCGTCGTAGTGTAGTTAGTGAATTAGTAACTGAAACAAAGCAACAATTAGAGACAGAAGTAAAAACACAACTAGAAAAAGAAGTAGCGGCAGAAGTAAAAAAACAAACAGAAGATTTTAAGCAAGAGCTAGAAATATTAAAATCTGACTTTTTAGGGCAATTATCCCAATTAAATAATCTATTTTTAGATGCTCAAAACCAAAAAGAGCAAATTCTTCAACAGCTTTCCGGATTAACACCTTCACCTTCATTAACACAAGATTACGTTCATCCAGAAATTCAGCAAAAAATCCAAGAATTAACAACACAACTAGAAATTTTAAAGGCTGGAAATACTCATTTGTTTTTTACTGCTAATGATTACCTTAAACAAGGAGATGCTTTATTTTTTGAACATCGATATGAGGATGCATTAGCCTGCTATGAACAAGTTATTCAGAGAGAGCCTAATTCTTTCATTGCTTGGGTCAATCACGGCTGGGCACTGAGAAGATTGGGGCGCTATCCAAAAGCATTATTATCTTATCAACAAGCAATTGCTATCCAATCAGATAACTATATAGCTTGGTTTGGGTGTGGTAATTCACTTAGAAAATTGCAACGATTTGATGAGGCGATTGTTTCTTATGATAGAGCTTTAGAACTTCAGCCTGAATTTCATTGGGCTTGGTGTCATAAAGCCCGTTGTCATGCATTAAAAAATGATTGCGATTTAGCTATTGAAAGTTTGACACAGGCGATTAAGTTAAGAGGGGATCAACATCGAGATTTGGCAAAAACTAATACTGACTTTGATCTAATTCGAGCAGATGAACGGTTCAAGAGAATACTTATCAGTTAGATTTTTGCAGCCTGTAATCTCTCTGTTTCTTTATAAGAGAAGGCAGGAGGTAGAAACTCTTTATATCCTTTATATCTGATTTTGAGTCCTGCATTTTGCACCTCACTTAAAAAGCAAACTGCTGTAATGTATTCTTGCCCACTTACTTAAACATGGAATAGCGATATGCAAAACACAGATATAGTCGTAATTGGTAGCGGTATTGGCGGTTTAAGTTGTGCTGCTCTTTTGGCACGGTACGGCTTTGATGTCATAGTCTGCGAAAGCCACTCCATCCCTGGTGGTGCTGCCCACAGTTTTGAACGCAACGGTTTTAAATTTGACTCTGGTCCGTCCCTTTACTCTGGACTTTCTTACAGCCCCTCTGCCAACCCTCTAAAACAAGTGTTAGATGCCATTGGTTCTGAACTACCATGCGTAACCTACGATACTTGGGGTTGTTGTCTGCCAGAAGGTGATTTTGACACGTCGGTTGGTGCCGAGCAGTTTTGTGAAGTGCTGATGAAATTCCGTGGTCATGGTGCTGTAGCCGAATGGCAGGAACTCCAGCGCGTTATGGAACCATTCGCTAGTGCAGCAACTTCCATACCACCAGCCGCATTACGTTTTGACTTTGGTGCAGCTAGAACTGTGGGCCCGTTTGTCCCATCTGTGGCAAAACATGTGGCGAATATCATCAAGCTGACGGGCCCTTTCAGCCGGATTATGGATGACGTTGTTAAAGACCCATTTACCCGAAATTGGCTCAATTTGCTATGTTTTCTGCTTTCTGGATTGCCAGCAGACGGTACTAGCGCCGCAGAGGTAGCATTTATGTTTGCGGATTGGTATCGACCAGACGCAGTACTTGAATATCCCATTGGTGGTAGTGGTGCTTTAGTTGACAGCCTTGTACAAGGATTGGAGCGTCACGGTGGGAAGCTGATACTGGGCGCTCATGTGGAGCAAGTGCTTGTAGAAGGGAATCGCGCAGTGGGTGTACGTCTGCGCGATCGCCAAGAAATCCGGGCGCGTCGGGCGGTAATTTCTAATGCATCGGTTTGGGATACCCTGAAGCTAATACCAGAAAAGGCAGTACCTAAGCAGTACCGCACTAAACGACAAGCGACGCCTGAGTGTGATAGCTTCATGCATCTACATCTAGGCATTGATGCTCAAGGATTAGAGTCAAATTTGCGGTGTCATTACATCGTCGTCAATGACTGGGAATTGGGCGTGACAGCACCTCAGAATGTTGTGGTGATATCAATCCCTTCAATTCTCGACCCATCCCTAGCACCACCAGGTAAGCACGTGATTCATGTGTATACTCCTGGTAATGAGCCGTATGCTCTGTGGCAGGGAATGGATAGAAGGAAACAAGAATATGCCGAACAAAAGCGATCGCGTGCAGAAATCATGTGGCAAGCGCTACAGCGGATCATTCCAGATATTCGCTCTCGTTGCGAAGTCACACTTGTTGGTACACCTCTAACTCACGAGCGTTATCTTCGCCGTCACCAAGGTTCTTACGGCCCAGCAATTCAGGCTGGAACTGGTATGTTTCCTGGCCCCAGCACACCCCTACCAGGACTGATGTGCTGTGGCGACTCAACATTTCCCGGTATTGGTTTACCAGCAGTCGCCGCTAGTGGGTTGATTGCTGCCAATACTCTTGCACCAGTTAATAAGCATTTAGCAATGCTTCAAGATATCAACTGTATTTAATTTTTCGAGTATAAAATCTAGTTGCCAAGAGAGCCGCACCTGCTGCCAAAACTGCTAGCACACTATCAGGTTCGGGTACGGCAGCAACTTGAGCATCAATTCGTGCAGTTCCAGCAAATAAACCTGTCAAGTCAGGGTTCCCTAGTATTTTTGCAAACTCTGGAGAAACCAGCAATTTAACATCAGGGATGGTTAAATTTTGGCCATCAAAAGCCACAGGTTCCGCAATACTCAAATCAAACAAAATTGTATTTAAGGAAAATGTGTCTCTTAAAACAAATCCGCTGGCATCTTTGGTAGTACGTCCCGGAGCAAAACCTACTGAAAACTCACCAACAGTAATTTGATTATTGAAGGTAACAGTACCATTATGCTCAAATGTGCCTGAGAGCGGAGTAAAACCGCCCTCGTCACTGAACGTGAAGTTAGTAGCTGAGTCGATATTGAAGCCAACTAAATAATTGCTGGGAATTGGTGCAACTGTCTGATTAGTGCCTGTCAATATTAGCCCAATATTTCTAAGGATATCCTCGTGGTCACGATCAATGCTGGTGACTCCAGATATCACTTTAAAAGTTGCAGCTTCTACCTGTATGGGTGCAATTGATATAAAAGCTGCTGTTGTACAACCAAGAATCCCTGCAAACTGAGAAAAACGCATATATACACCTGATGATCTCTGTAGTTTATTTTATCTAAAAAGCATTATCTATTAATCTAACAAGTTAGGAATTCCGCTAAAAAATCACCATCTAAAGTTAAAAATAGTAAGTTTTTAAAGTTAGCATGAACTAATTGTCAAGCTAATATCCAAATTTAAGTCATACAGTTACAAGGATAAAGTTAATTAGGTGGGTAAAAATAAATATCACTGCTCAGTATGAAGCGGAAAATATGAGATATAAAGCATTAAGCATCAATAATTTAAAAAATATAGTTATGTTTAATTATGCCCAGTTCCAACTATTTAGCCTTAAACTTAACAATGATGATGTTGTCAAACATAAGTTTGACTTCTAATTGTTAATAAATTTAGGTTAAGATTTGAACTACTGTCTTATATCATTTCACTTGAATAATGATACAAACACGTTGCTAGACGCATAGCAATGCTTATGCGTGTCAGCTTCAGCCAAAACTGGATGCTCCCGAAAATTCTCCTTTCTAGCCTCTGGCTGGAAATGCATTAAAAGCGGCTCTGCCGCAAATTCAGCAGGCGGCAGCCCCCAATAGGCATTCCCAGATGGAGTTTGAGAACGAGATAATTTTTGAAAAAATTAAATCTAATTGCTATAGTTTGATTTATTCTCGCCAATTTACTTCTTGATTCACAGACTTGTTCTAATCCACCAGCTTATTTTCTCCAAATTAGAATCTATTTCCTGCCAAAAGCTTGCTGATGAGTCTACTTCTCTTGCTGCTGCGAAGATTTTATCTATACTATCGAAGTTTTTTTGAATCAACTGCTTATCTAGTTTAGGAATATCTAATTTCAGATATTTCAAACGGTTGGGTAACTCTAATTTCTCTTTTGCTGGCAAGTGGGGAATCCGATCAACTTGTTCGATAATTTTGTCTATTGATACAATAACTTCTTGCAGGCTTGGCTTTTTAGCTTGTAATTGTAAATCTTTTTCTTCAAACGCTTCTTCTTGATTACCTAACTTTACTATCAGTATTTTGACAAAGAAAATATTGTAATCAATAACAGTTACTTCACCGACTTGTTGATGATATTTTCCACTTTTATTTATAAGTACTATGTCACCTTTATCAATCCTGTCATTCATAATGTATACAGCCTTTGAATTAAATTGCTAGATAATCTCCTCTACGGAAAATACTACTCTAAAGCCACAAACTCTCAGCCCACCGTCTGACTCATTCCAGCTACGACTGGCGCTGCGACAAAGTTCTGCACTGAAACTCCAAGAACCACCGCGTAGCACCCGGCGATGAATATCACCGCCAACTTCCCAAGCTGTTCCATCTGAGGGTGCGTCGTTGTAATTGTTGTGCCACGAATCAGCACACCATTCCCAAACTAGCCCGTGCATATCGTACAATCCAAAGGCGTTGGCGACTTCAAAACTACCGACGTTTGTTGTTTCTTTACGGAATTTGCTTTTTGGTTCGATGGTGCAGCTGACTAACTCAGAGGTAATGGTTTCGCCAAAGTGGAAAGAAGTTGTAGTTCCAGCCCGACAAGCATATTCCCATTCAGCTTCACTGGGTAAACGATAGTCGCGTCCTGTTTTTTCTGATAGCCTGAGACAGAATTCTACAGCTTCATTCCAAGATACATTTTCCACTGGTCTATCTAGACCTTTGAATTTCGATGGATTGGGATTTAAAGCTTGTTTGACTTTGGGTAAAGCTGCTACTACTCTCCACTGTGCTTGAGTTACAGGAAATTTCCCCATAAAAAATGGTTCAATAGTAACTTGGTGTCGAGGACGTTCGTCAGCATCTCCTTCAAACTCTGGTGAACCCATCATGTAACTACCGCCAGGAATCGATACCATTTCTAATCTGACAGACTTACCCAAATCTTCAGCAAAGAAATTTGCATTACCACTTATGCGGTTTACTTCTCTACCACCTGTATCTAGTGTCACTACATCAAATTCAAAGGTTTCTAAGGGTGGTAATGGAACGATTACTTTTTGTGGTAACGGTGGTAATATGGGTTGGGACATCGAAACAATTTTTAGGACAACAGGTTCAATGTTCGATGTTGTAAACTTCAAATCGTTGATAACTTCTACTGCTGTTTGATATCTTTCGCTCGGTAGATGCTTTAGTAATTTATCTAAGATTTTGCCTAAGTCGTCGCTGATAGTAATACCTTTTTCTTGTAACCGTTCGCGCCACAACCACTTAGCGGTCATGGCATCATAAATGGGGTCATTAACCTGTCCAGAGGCATCCTGCAACGGCAAACATCGAGTTAAAAGACGCACGCAAGTCACACCCAAAGCATACAAATCACTGCCGTGACAAGCAAATCCAGCCATTTGTTCAGTTGGGGCATAACCAAGGGTATAAATTACTGTAGCTTGTCTTCCTAAACTGGTTTGTGTTACCTGTTTAGCACCGCCAAAATCAATTAAAACGGGTTTTTCATCACTTGCACGGCGGATAATATTTTCTGGTTTGATATCCCGATGAATGACATTATGAGTATGAATAAATTCCAGAACTGGCAATAAATCAGCTAAAAGTTCCCAAATTTGTTCTTCCCCATACATTTGTTGTTGAACTTCTTGTAAGAGAGTTTTTCCTTGAATAAATTCTTGTACGAGATATAAGCTAGCACCTTGTTCAAAGTAAGCAAGTAATCTGGGAATTTGGGTATGATTTTCTCCCAGTTCATACAACCGAAAAGCCTCTTCTTTGAAAAACTCTGCTGCTTTAGTACGTTGTCCTGTTCCTTGAAATTGTGGGAAAAATTGTTTGATGACGCAAGGCGCGTTTAGTCTGTCTACATCTTCTGTAGCATAGGTTCTACTAAATCCACCTTCACCTAAAAGTCTTAATACGCGGTAACGGTTTCTTAGAAGTTTGCCAAAGTTGCTTTGTCCGCAACTCACGCAAAATCTATTGCTATCAGAGTTGAATGGATTTGAGCAATTGGGATTTTGGCAGATTTGCATAATGAGGGGGAAATAGCATCTTCTCCAAAGTTAGCCCCAATATTATCTAATTGAAAACAGTTATGTACAGAAGCGAACACGGAAGTTTATTTATGTGCTTAAACTATCTTTCACATGAGGATACAACGATGAATAAATTATATTTATTTACTAATCTATACTAGGAAATTGTGTTAGTAGAAAGTACGGCAACGTTGATATGATATTGTTACGTTACGGCAAGCCTAACGCACCCTAAATTTTAATATAGCTGTTGTTCACCATCCAAAAAAGTTCGCAAAGAACCAAATAACCTATAATTTTTATTGCCAATTGCGACTTTTATTTGAAAGTTTTATTCTCTCCAGAAGCCCGAATTAGTTCAGCTACAAGAGCAACGATCGCAGATACTGAAATCAGCATCACGCTCAGGGCGTTAATATCAGGCTTGACTCCTGTTCTAATCCGGCTAAAAATTTCCATTGGCAGGGTGTTAGAACCGCTACCAGCAGTAAAACTGGAAATGAGAAAATCATCTAAGCTGAGAACAAAAGCCAACAGACAACCAGCTACAATCCCAGGCATTAATTGAGGTAACAATACTTTGATGAAAGCTTGCGTTGGTGTAGCGCCTAAATCTAGTGCTGCTTCTTCTAAGTGAGGGTCTAAATTAGTCAGTCGGGAAGCAACCACAAGCCCGACGTAGGCGAGACAAAACACGATATGGGCTGCAACTATCGTCCACAAACTCAAAGGTATTGCAAACGCTGCTAGACATACTAGGGTAGCCACTGCGATCGCAATATCGGGAATAATCAATGGTAGGTAAGCAACACCTCGATACAATTTCTTGCCAGGAAATTGGTAACGCGCCAACCCAACCGCCATTAAGGTTCCCAGCACTGCTGAAATTGCCACTGCACAACCAGCAACGATCATACTGTTTTGCAAAGCTGATAAAATGCGATCGTCACTAAACAACTTACGATACCAATCGAGAGTGAATCCTTGCCAAGTTGCACTGTAGGGTGACTGATTGAAGCTATAAAACCCAAGTACCAGTATGGGCAGGTACATGAACACAAATATCAGCAGTGAGAAAACCGCCTGCCATGAGACACGCGGTTTTTTGAGAGATGGAGAGGTATTCACGTTTATATATGATTTTTAATTAATAGCAACACAAAATATCATATTTTATGCGATAAGTCAATTACTTAACTCTCTTCTCTCCCTTTTGACTATTGGAAAATCTAATAGCATCTCAATTAATCAGGCAAGTTGCTCAGAGCAACTGCTTAGAGGTAGGCAAACTTTCGCCACTGTGTACTAGTTAATTGTTCCCTTTAAGAGGTTGTTTGAAAAGTATTTAGCTGTGATTTTAGGTACTTATTGATCTCCCTTAAAAAGTGTGGTACTGGAATCAAAGTCCCCCTTTTTTAGGGGAGCCAGTGCGGTCTTGGGGGTTTCCCCCATGAGCAACTGGCGTGGATTTAGGAGGATCTAAAACGTTTTTCTACCTAGAATAGGACTTTTCAAACATTCTCTAAAAACTTGGATAGAACTTATAAGGAAAATTATAGTTTCTGATTTCAAACTACCTACTTTACGAAATTCTATCCTTTGGACAGCTACAGATTATCCTTTAGAGTAGGGAAAGCCGCCCAAAGAATGTCTACGCACTTTATTCTTCAATTAATATTTGTAAATCAGATAATTGACAGGTGATATTAGAACTTTTTCGTCCGATATCAACCATTTATCTAAGACTTTGACGATTTTAGAAAATTCCTATTGAGAAAATAATGTATATTTAAAATTCCACTAAATCACCAAAATTTAATAAATTAGAATGTATTTACCTCTTTAGTAGTGGGTAATTTCCGTACTAGGATAGACAAAGAATATAGAAATAAGAGCATAAGATTTAAAAGAAATTGTTAATAAGTTTAGTATCTGAAGTTACTTTCTGATGCAGAGTTAATCAATTACAAGCACTAAAACAACAGAAAGAAAAAACTTCTAATTCAAGTTTGATTTGTTAGGAGGTTTATGATGCGAATTGCTCAAATAGCTCCACTGTGGGAGAGAGTTCCACCCCCAGCTTATGGTGGCGTAGAGTTAGTAGTGGGGTTACTGACCGATGAATTAGTCCGACGCGGACACGAAGTAACTTTATTTGCATCGGGAGATTCTATTAGTCTGGCAACACTAACGTCAGTTCATCCCCGTGCCCTCAGACTCGATCCGACTATCAAAGATTACAGCATTTACGAGATGCTGAATTTAGCTTCAGTATATGAACGCGCAGAAGAGTTTGATATTATTCACTCCCATGTTGGGCATGGGGCACTGGCTTACGCGAATCTCGTCACAACTCCTACAGTTCATACGTTGCACGGTATTTTTACCCATGACAACGAAAAGATGTTTAGTTTTGGTAAAAAACAACCCTACGTTAATATTTCTGATGCACAACGAGAACCAAGGTTAGGGTTGAACTGTGTAGCAACTGTCTACAACGGAATTGATGTCAGCAGTTATAATTTTCATGCCCAACCAGAAGATCCGCCCTACCTGGCGTTTTTGGGTCGGATATCTCCAGAGAAGGGAACGCACTTAGCCATAGAAATTGCCAAAGAAACTGGTTGGTGTTTAAAAATGGCAGGTAAGGTGGATGCCGTTGATGTGGAATACTTTGAGAAGGAAATCAAACCACTGATTGATGGGGAGCAAATCCAGTATCTAGGTGAAGCCAACCATGCTCAAAAAAATGCCCTCATGGGAGGTGCAGTAGCAACTCTGTTCCCCATCACTTGGCGAGAACCATTTGGGTTGGTGATGGTAGAGTCAATGGCTGCGGGTACGCCAGTGATTGCGATGAAATTGGGGTCTACTGAGGAGGTAATTTCCCACGGCAAGACAGGTTTCCTCTGCAATAATATTCAAGAGTGCATCAGTGCCATTGATCGGGTAAGAGAATTAGACCGCTATAGCTGTCGCCAGTATGTTGAAAATCTTTTCAGCGTTGAGCACATGACTGATGGCTATGAGGCAGTTTATCAACAAATAATAGCAGAACGATTTTCTCGGAATGGGCGTTTCCGCAGTTTGCTTGATTTAGCTAGCGATCGCGTTTAAATACCGCATTTGTGTAATCTTACATGTTTTTAACTAGGTAGAACAGAGACCACCATAGGGGCGTACAGATGTGCGCCTCTACCAAGTTACGCCATCGCCCCATTTTTCTACAGTTCTAGCACTCACTCCTGGAACTCGTTCTAAGTCTTGCAAAGATGTAAATTTTTGCTGTTGACGACTAAGAATTATCCGCTGTGCTAACTTCTTACCTACACCAGGGAGAGTTGTTAATTCTTCTAAACTTGCAGTGTTTATATTTACTTTTTGAATTACTTGAAGCTCACTTGATGAAGGAGTTTTTATTTGGGGACACTGTGTTTGTTCTAATTTGATTTTTTCTTGAATTCCTGGTGGTAAGCCAGGTTTAACTTTGGCATAAAGACGAGCAAATTCTCGCTCGTAATGGGCAGTGACTATGGGATTTTCAATTACTACAAGTGTCTCATCATTACCATTATTGGCAGCGTCTGACCAATTATGAGAACCTGTAATTACTGTTTGACTATCAATAACACCAAATTTGTGATGCAATAGATCGCCTTTGGGTAACACAGGTACACCTACAGTAGTAATTGGATTTTGCCAAGGATGGTTGTCAACTTCATATTTACATTTGTTACTAAGAGCAACCCCCATCATATCCAATGCTTCGCTGTAGGGACGATAGGCGAATTGTAGTTCAATTAAAGCACGAATTTGCACACTTTGTTGATGACGTTTTTCTAAAACATTCGCAATCCGTTGTTCAGAAAAGACAAATAATGCCAGATCAATAGATTTGGTTGCTGAATCTAAAGTTTTAGCAATTAAACCATTACTACTGTTACTCCAAAGTTGAGTTGGAGAAGTAGGCGAAAATTGTACAGTAATTTGGCTTGTTCCTAAAGTTATTTGTTTAGGCGATCGCATCGGTTTTTGCAACCCAAATCGGCTATCTGGCTGACCTCCCGGCCCATCTCCCCATAAGATGTTAAACTCTTCTGTAAATAAAGATGCTACTTCTGGGCTGTCAATCTGCAATAAATTATTAGCATTACCTAAAGTGTTGGAATTTGTAAAATCACCATAAGTATCACTTAAAGTAAAATTTGCCGAAGTAATAATTACAATGCGATTGTCCACAATCACAAATTTGTGGTGCATTAAACTGCTACCCACTGAACCATCTGCTCGATCGTCTAGCCAGGGGATTTTGGCATTTTGCAAAATCATCAAAGCATCTCTTTGATTGATTTCTGCTGGACTGAGTTGATTATCTTGGTTAATATCGATAAATTGGCGAAATTCGTGATAGCGTTCCTGTTCTCTTTTATCTAACTTATCTACTTCAGTAGATGTTAAGCTACTCCAAGGTCGGCTATAGGTATTTTCTAAAATGATCCTGACTTTTACCCCAGCTTTTTGTCTATCAACCAATGCTTGGGCAACTTTGGGTAAACGTAATTCTTGCACCGCCACATCTACTGTAAATTTAGCGTGCGTAATAGCATCGACAATCTGTTTTTCTAAATCATCCCCAAGGCGAGTTTGCTGACGGTAAGCTTCTTTGTATTCTGAAGACTCAGAATGGTTAAAATAAACTTGAACTAATGGGTCTTGTGGTAAGGGCGCTGGACGCTGATTGTAGGACTGGACTCGTTGACAACCAGTGATGGAGAATATCAGTAAAAAGATATATAAAAAATATCTTTGTCTAGAGATAAGTTGCACTGTAATCTGTTAAAAGTGGATTGAGAGTGGACATATTTATCATTCCCAAAATTCTGTGTCTAGAATTCACAAATTTCCCGAATGATTTATGAATGCTATAGCTGTCTAAGCAAAGGAAAAAATCCATTCATCCACGCAGAATTAAAGAGATTTTGTCAGATTTGTCCACTCAAACTGTATGTGCTAACAAGATCAGCAGCTTACTACCAACGTGTTTTCTCACCATTATCGGTTATATGCAAATTTATCTAGATTACAGTGCCACTACTCCGACTCGAAAAGAAGCGATCGCAGTTATGCAAACAGTCCTCACTCAACAGTGGGGCAATCCTTCCAGCTTACATGAGTGGGGACAACAGGCTGCAACGGTTGTGGAACAAGCACGTGTCCAAGTTGCTGGTTTAATTAACGCTGCGACTCCTGAATCTATCATCTTTACCTCTGGTGGCACTGAGGCAGATAATCTAGCAATTATGGGTGTGGCTCGATTATATTCTGTTCCTCAACATATCATTATCTCTAGCGTTGAGCATTCAGCAATTTCTGAGACAGTACGGTTGCTAGAAATGTGGGGTTGGGAAGTTACACGCTTGTCTGTAGATGTTAAAGGCAGAGTCAGCCCCTTGGATTTAAAGGCGGCGTTGCGACATAATACAGTCTTAGTTTCCGTGATTTACGCTCAAAGTGAAGTTGGCACAGTGCAACCAATTGAGGAACTGGGTAAGATAGTGCGATCGCATGGTGCTCTGTTCCATACAGATGCGGTGCAAGCTGCGGGACGCTTACCCATAGATGTGCAACAACTGCCTGTAGACTTACTTAGCATTTCTAGTCATAAAATATATGGGCCACAAGGTGCAGGGGCGTTGTACGTGCATCCTGGCGTGGAATTGATGCCCTTACTGGGTGGGGGTGGGCAAGAAATGGGACTGCGTTCTGGTACACAAGCAGTACCGATAATTGCCGGATTTGGTGTAGCAGCAGAATTAGCAGCCCAAGAATTGGCTACAGAAACACCCCGGTTGATCGAGTTACGCGATCGCACCTTTGCCCAATTAGCTGAAATTCCTGATTTAATCCCCACAGGAGATCCCGATCGCCGCTTACCTCACCATGTCAGTATGTGCCTAGAAAATGCCGATGGGGAAAAACTCAGCGGTAAAACCTTGGTACGGCAATTAAACCTTGCTGGCATCGGTATTAGTGCTGGTGCTGCTTGTCACAGCGGTAAACTTAGCCCTAGCCCAATATTGTTAGCGATGGGCTATTCCGAAAAAGCTGCTTTAGGGGGAATTCGCATCACGTTGGGACGTGATACGACTGAAGCTGATATAGATTGGACGGTAATGGTGTTAAAGCAAGTTTTGCAGAGGGTGAAACCCAGAGCAAACGCAATACTGCTCGGTTAAGGATTTTAAACTGTAATTTGGTTTGGGGAAAAGGGTAAAGGTTTTTCCTTTACCATTCCCTTTTTCCCCAAAACCCGACAAGTCTTGAGAGCAAATGCATTTTAATTCTTAACCGAATATTGCGATTCTTTGGGTTTAAAACTAACCCAAGTTGCTAGGTTAAGTTGCTTATCATCACCTTTCCAAGCTGTTTCTAATTCGGCTTTGACAAGTTGAGCAGCCTTGTTTTTGCCTATTTACCATATCAGTGGTAATAAGCCAAGTTGCACTTGATCATCATCGCTGTCTACCT
The DNA here is from genome assembly GCF_034531305.2 of Nostoc sp. ChiQUE02. NCBI lineage: Bacteria > Bacillati > Cyanobacteriota > Cyanophyceae > Nostocales > Nostocaceae > Nostoc > Nostoc sp. ChiQUE02. The sequence goes on along the minus strand of NZ_JAVRBN020000037.1, from coordinate 7,194 downwards.
GAAGTTATAAATTATTTTTTCTCAAGATAGAACAATATAATGATACCTTTCCCTCTTTTGGATATTCGTTGAACTCTCAAAGATGAATTTAACCTTGAAATAATTATGTACAACGGACACAAATATTTTTAATAAAAACATCGTCAGATAGAAGAATTAAAAGTTGGCTAAAAGTAATCTATAGATATTGCAGTGCTTTTTGAGCAAGCAACAAAAAACTAATCAATAGTTAACATACATAGGAACAAAACATATGAGTATCGAAGATAGAGCAAAAGCTTTTGCTAAAAACGTTGAAGGCAAAGTACAAGAGACAGTTGGCGAAGTAACTGGCAACCCTAACGATAAAGCTGAAGGTAAAGCTAAACAAGCTGAAGCCCAAGTCCGCCACACCGCTGAAAATATCAAAGATGAAGTTAAAAAGACTTTAGAATAGTACACCGTGGCGGAGATTTGCCTACTTTAATAAGTTGCTCAAGTAAGGGCAATTTGTGAATTGCCCTTACTTATCTGGTTAATTGAGATAATAGTAGCTAGATTTAGGCTGTACTGTACTAGGTGAAACTTTATTTAGGAAGAAGGTGTAGGTTAAATAATTATTTACTGAACCTTCTCCCTTTTATAAAATCTGTTTTTTAACTGAGATTTTTAGGTATTTTGACAATAGCGATCGCAAAACCTTTTCTCAATCTATTACTGATTTTTTCAAAGGTACTAATTCATGATTAATCTTCTATTTACCTATCTTTTAACAGACATCCCGTTAACATCACAAGGTAACTCTACTTATTCTATTGTACTGACAGCCTTATTAGGATTAGGCTTTATCGCTGCTGTGGCTATAGGATCAATTGCTTGGTACAATTCCAAACGTCCTGTAGGTTGGGAAGATAAAGAGCGTCCCAATATTGTTCCAGAAATTGATAATTAATAATTTTTTGTCTACATACTTTTAGTTTTCGCTAGCTACAGGTAGACGTATAGTAAATGTACTACCTTGCCCTGGTTCAGATGTCACATCGATTGTGCCTTGATGTGCTTCGATAATGCAGCGAGATAGATATAGTCCCAAACCACTACCAGAACGCTGGTGTTTCCCTTGACGAAATCGCTCGAATAATATTGCTTGGTCTGGTTTAGAAATTCCTGGCCCTGTATCTTGGATATCAATATTCACAGCTACCGGAGTCAGATAGCAGTGAATATCTACAGAACCTTTATCTGTAAATTTGATGGCATTGCCAATGATATTTGTCAAAACTCGCCGCAGTTCTACGCGATCGCCCATGACGGTGCTTGCTGTTTCACCTCGATCAATGTTTACAGTTAATCCTTTTTCTTCAGCTAAGGGAGTTAATTCCTGGGAAACTTCACTAACTAACTCCTGAATATCGCAAGGAGAAATTTTTAAGGTTTTACAGCCTGCTTCATGACGATAAACTTCTAGCAAGGTATTTACCATTTCCAGCAGGTCTTGATTACTGCCAATCATGGTATCAATTATTTCTTGCAATTGTGGCGAAACTTCGCAAAACCTGCCTTCCAGCAATAATTTTAATACCCGGTTGGAGGCTACCAGCGGTATGCGTAAATCGTGAGTAAAACGCGAGACAAAATCTGCCCGCAGGTTAGCCATCTGATCTCGTTCGTCGATACTATGCTTGAGGCGCAGGAGCGATCGCACTCGCGCATGTAGTTCATCAGGATCGAATGGTTTACGAATGAAGTCATCTGCACCAGCGTCGAGTCCTTCAACAACGCTAGACTCATAGTGAGCTGTGAGCAGCAGAATAGGGATAAATGGCAACGCCTGATTCTGTCGGATGCGTCGAGTGAATTCATAGCCATCTATCTCCGGCATCATCACATCTAAGAGAATTATGTCTGGCGGTGACTCCTCAACCATAGCCAGAGCAATTTTACTATCTTCCACCAAGCTAATTTCATAGTCCTTATCTTCTAGGACTGCTTCTAAGACCAGTAGATTGTCAAAAACATCATCGACAACGAGAATTTTATCTTTTTTGACAGTTTTAGTTAAAGACATGGCTAAATAAAAAAAGAAGTGCTTGGCTATCCCTAGCAAATCTAGTAATAGCTTACTTCACTAGCGCTGAGATTATTAAAAATTCACATTTTACTTTAAAATTTCCTGAATTAAACATCCTAATTTTTTAAGTAAAAATACTGCCTAATTTTTGTTTTACTGTATTAATTTTTAATTAATTTAGTTTGCTATAAGTATCTTAGTCGTCTGATTATTCAGCTAATATCTATGTCTGGGTACTAGTGCAGCACACCGTAAATCCAGCCACCATCTGAATTAACCAGACAACAAGTTGCTCAGACCAACTTGTTAAAGGTAGGCAAACTTCTGCCACAGTGTACTAGCATGAGGTCGATTAGTCCATTTCTGTATCTCATCCTAGCTACTGCAAGGGTAACTATTTAATAGTCACTCACTCTTGCTTGCTACCAGATTTTCAATCAAAAATTGTTTACCATAAAGCATCTATCCTTAGGTTTATGTATAAAAATATTTTTTGATTGAATTATATTATCATATCGGAACTCTTGCCTTAGAAAAGCTTACAAGATAAGGTTATTTGTGTCTAATGGTAGATGAAGTTCAGGGAACAATGCCAAACGCATTGCTTTTTGTATAAGATCCCGAATAGAAGAACGAGATTATTTTAATCTGTACTTGAGATAAATAACAGTAAAGTTAAGCAACTATGAGTGAAATCAAGATCCTTGTGATTGAAGATCACAACCTGACAAGAATCGGCTTACGGTCTGCCTTACAAACCCAGCCAGAGTTTAACATTGTTGGTGAAGCAGCCAATGCAGCCGATGGCATCAAGCTTCTGAAAACTCTCAAGCCGGATGTTGCCACTATTGACATTGGTTTGCCTGACATGGATGGTATTGAGCTAACACGCACATTTAGGCAATATCAAGCAGAGAACGAAGATTATACTACAAAGCTGCTAATTTTAACCATGCAGAATAGCGAACAGGCAGTTTTAGCAGCATTTGCAGCAGGTGCAGATTCTTATTGCATGAAGGATATCGAAACTGAGAGACTAGTTGAGGCTGTGCGAACGACCCATGCAGGTAGCTCATGGATTGATCCAGCGATCGCAGACCTTGTACTACAACAAATACGTCAAGATTTCCCCGATGGCAGCAGAGGGGTATCTGGCAAAAGAGTCTTGATTGAAGGTATTGACCCAGATGTTGAGAAAAGTATAGTCAGCTATCCTTTAACTCATAGAGAGATGGATGTTTTAGAGTTGATTGTCGCTGGGTGTGACAATGCAGAAATTGCTAAAAGACTCTATTTAACAGTCGGTACTGTAAAAACTCATGTTCGAGGTATTCTCAATAAACTCTGTGTTGCTGACCGGACACAGGCTGCTGTCCGTGCTTTGCGGGCTGGATTAGTACCGTGAGCAAGTAAGTAGCCATCATTAACTGCATATCCAAGAACACTTAACAAATAAAAATCTTTTTTCCCCAGTCCCCAGTCAATTGTTTTTCAGTCAAAACGGTTAACTGGGACAAAGATTTATGAAGAAATTGTTACAAAGTTTAGTAGAATGACATAATTGACTAAATAAGTATTTTTATATACATGATAGCGGATCAATTTCCCTGGCTTACCGCGATTGTCTTGCTGCCACTCGTTGCTTCCCTGCTCATTCCTGTGCTGCCTGATAAAGACGGCAAAGGTGTGCGGTGGTATGCACTAGGTGTAGGTATCGCAGACTTTGCCTTGATGTGCTACGCCTTTTGGAAGCATTACAATGCCAGCAGTGCTAGTTTTCAAATGGTGGAAAATTATGCCTGGGTGCCTCAGTTGGGTTTTAACTGGGCAGTATCAGTAGATGGGCTTTCAGCGCCACTTGTGCTTCTAGCAGGATTTGTCACCACACTCTCGATTTTTTCAGCTTGGCAAGTTGATCACCGACCCCGCCTCTTCTATTTCTTGATGCTGGTGCTGTATTCCGCACAGGTAGGGGTGTTTGTTGCCAAAGACTTGCTGCTGTTTTTCATCATGTGGGAAGTAGAGTTGATTCCCGTCTACCTACTAGTCTGTATTTGGGGTGGGCAAAGACGTCGTTATGCAGCTACGAAATTTTTATTGTATACCGCAGCGGCTTCTATATTTATTTTAGTGGCAGCCCTGGCAATGGGTTTATACGGCGGCGGTAATATGACATTTGATATAACCGCCCTCGCTAGTAAAGAATTTCCGCTTGGTCTACAACTGCTGCTTTATGCAGGGTTGCTGATTGCATTTGGTGTCAAGCTTGCTGTTTTCCCCATGCATACCTGGTTGCCTGATGCTCACGGCGAAGCATCATCTCCTGTATCGATGATTCTGGCTGGTGTGTTGCTGAAGATGGGCGGATATGGGCTAATTCGCCTAAATCTTGAGTTACTTCCCGATGCACACATTTACTTTGCGCCTGTTCTAGCCATTCTTGGTGTTGTCAACATTATCTATGGTGCATTGAACTCCTTTGCTCAGACCAATATGAAGCGGCGTTTGGCTTATTCGTCGATTTCTCACATGGGGTTTGTATTGCTTGGGATTGCCTCCTTCACTGATTTGGGAATCAACGGCGCGATGTTGCAAATGATCTCGCATGGTTTGATTGCATCAGTGCTGTTCTTCTTAGCAGGTGTTACTTACGATCGCACCCACACAATGGTAATGAAAGATATGGGCGGTATTGGTCAAGCCATGCCCAAAGTCTTTGCCCTGTTTACAATTGGAGCGATGGCATCCCTGGCACTTCCCGGTATGAGCGGCTTTGCTGGCGAACTCTCGGTATTTGTTGGCATGACAAGTAGTGATGTTTACAGTTCGACTTTCTGCACCGTAACGGTTTTTCTCGCCGCAGTTGGAGTCATCCTCACACCCATCTATCTACTTTCCATGCTGAAAGAGGTGTTTTATGGTAAAGATGCAGCACTGCTATGCGACATTAATAATGCAGGCTTGGAAAATCAAGAAGATGACGGAACAGTTTGTTTTGGTACAGACTGCCTCGTACCAGAAGAAGCAGTCTACGACGATGCTAGACCCCGTGAAGTGTTTATTGCTGCATGTTTTCTGCTGATGATTATTGGTATTGGTTTCTACCCCAAGATGGCGATGCAGATGTACGACGTGAAGACTGTCGCAGTCAATGCTAATCTTCGCCAGTCTTATGCCATAGTCTCCCAAACAAATCCCCAGATTTATGCCAAGGGATTCTTGGTTCCGCAAATTTCAGAGGTTGAGGTAGCGCCCATTTTAGGAACATTGAAGTAAACTTTTTGACATCGATTTTTGTGGAAAAGAGCGATGTCTGGGTTGGGCTGCGCCAATGCTAACTTATAGAAAACACTCAGTTGGCTATGCAAAATGCCACAACAGATAATTAGCATCGCTGGTGAACAAATCAACCCTTTACATGGGATGCTGGTTGATTGATTAGTGAGGTTTGCCAATGTCTGTTGTTTCTGGTGTCACTGTTACCGTCCCCGCCACAACTGCTAATTTGGGGCCTGGTTTTGATTGCATTGGTGCAGCTTTAAAGCTGTACAACGAGTTCAAGTTCACTCGCCTAGAAGAAGGTGGGTTAACTATTTATGTCACTGGTACAGAAGCTGAACGAGTCCAAACTGATGAGAGCAATCTCCTCTATCAAGCGTTTGTCAAGTTCTATCAACATATAGAGCAGACGCCGCCGACTGTGAAAATAGAAATTAAGTTAGGTGTCCCACTGGCGAGAGGTTTGGGTAGTTCGGCGACAGCAATTGTTGGTGGGTTGGTTGCTGCTAATCAACTGGAAGGTACGCCGATGAGTCAGTCGCAGGTGATGGAGTTAGCGATCGCAATGGAAGGACATCCTGATAATGTAGTTCCAGCTTTGTTGGGAGGATGTCGTCTTGCTGCTACCAGTGGTGCAGGTTGGGAAATTTGTGATCTTCCCTGGCATAAAGATGTTGTACCAGTTGTGGCTATTCCTAATTTTGAACTTTCGACTTCAGAGGCGCGGGGCGTTCTGCCAACTGAAGTAAGTCGCGCCGATGCGATTTTCAATACAGCACATTTGGGGTTATTGTTGCGCGGCTTGGAAACTGGTAACGGACAATGGTTAAAGACAGCTTTGCAAGATAAGTTGCATCAGCCCTATCGCAAAGCTTTGATTCCTGGTTATGACGCTCTCAACATCGCAGCTGTTAGTGCTGGTGCTTATGGTATGGTGATTAGTGGTGCGGGGCCGACACTGTTAGCTTTGGCGGATAAATTACACTCAGAGGCTGTGGAGGCGGCGATGTTAGCTGCTTGGCAAGAAGAAGGAATTACAGCCGAGGTGCGATCGCTTTCTCTCGATACCCAAGGCGCAAAAAGCTTTTAAAAAATCCGATGACTATTTTACTCAGCACTTAAAACTCGATTTATGGAGCAAATTCAGGCTGAAATGGCGGCGCTTAACTCTCAGATTCAGATTCTCCTAGAAGAACGCGCTGCACTCACTATTAATAATGTAATCTCTGGCGAGAATGATTCACCCCAGGCAATGGTGGAAGCGTACCGCCGTCAAGCCAGGGAAAATGCCCAATTATCTGTTGAACTCCAAGGCATAGATGCAGCGATCGCAGCCTTGGAAGGCCAGATAAAACAAAAACAAGGTAAGTTAGTGCGATCGCAAGTTGCATCAAAAGAACTTATCCAACAGCAAGAGCTAGAAGAAGCCAAAGAAGTGGCACAGGTTCATGCTCAACGCATTAATCAACTAGCAAGTGAACTTGCGGCAGAAGTCCGCCTCCTTAAACGTTGTGCCAATGAATTGAGTCCAATGTATTGGCGGATTTATTACAAGCCCTTCATCACTGGGTTTAAGACAATCTCTGTTCCTTATGTCCGCTCTGATGGGGAAGTGTGGACAATTGTCAACCGGATTGTTTAATGCTTTAGCCCTAAGCACTCAGCTAAAACACATCAAATTTGCTTGAAGAAGGCAGGAGGCAGAGGGCAGAAGGCAGAAGGAACTTTTTCGTCGGGGATTCAGACCCCGCACGCCAGTTCCTTTATGCCGGGAAGCCCGTCCACCGGACTGGCTCCCAATGTTGTTTGCGCCGTGTAGACGGCGGGGTTTTAGACCCAAGTTCGGTTCGGTCACAGCCAGAGGA
>NZ_JAVRBN020000036.1:0-73896 GCF_034531305.2 Nostoc sp. ChiQUE02 | reverse complement strand
TGATAACTGTGTTCCGTCTGAAGCTACTTCCCGACTAGCGATTACCAAACGACCACCAACTATGATTGGCAGAAAAAGTTCTAATGCCGCAATATCAAAGGAATATGTTGTGACTGCTAGTAAAGTATCCTCCTGGGTTAACCCTGGCGTTTGCCTCATGGAGTGCAAAAAGTTGCTCAAAGCGCTGTGGGGAATTTGTACACCTTTTGGTTTGCCTGTTGAACCAGAGGTATAGATGACATAAGCTAGGTTGTCAGTAGTTAGTTTATAAAATAAATTTTCTTGACTATGTTGTGCAATGTTGTGCCAATCTGCATCCAAACAAACAACTTGAGTTTTATATTGTGGTATTGCTTCTTTGAGTGATGTTTGAGTTAGCAGTACTGGGGCTTGAGTGTCTTCTAAAATAAATGCTAATCGCTCTTGAGGATAACTCGGATCTAGTGGAATGTATGCTCCACCTGCTTTGAGGATGGCTAATAATCCGATAAGCATATTCAGGGAACGTTCTACACAAATCCCTACTAATACCTCTGGTTTTACTCCCAAAGCTTGCAAATGGTGCGCTAGTTGATTCGCTTTGGCGTTCAGTTCTCCATAGGTCAACTGTTGCTCTTCAAACACCACCGCCACAGCATCGGGTGTTTTTTCTACTTGTGCCTCAAATAACTCATGGATGCATTGTTGTTGAGAATATTCAATCTGAGTATCATTCCACTCCACAAGCAACTGATGTCGCTCAGTTTCTGTTAAAATTGACAACTCACAAAGACGTTGCTCTTGATTGGTAACCATGCCCTCTAGCAAAGTCTGCAAATGTCCTAGCATCCGAGGGATCGTGTCAGTGTCGAAGCGATCGCCATCATCACAAGTAATCCTAAGCAACAACTCTTCACCTGGAATCACAGTTAGGGTGATAGGATAGTTAGTCTTTTCAAAGCTATGAAAACCCTTAATCTCTAAATTTATATTTTGTTGGCGTAATGAAGCATCTATAGGATAGTTCTCAAAAACTACAATACTCTCGAATAAAGATAAATCTTTGGGAACTTCGCTCCATTCTTGGATTTTTACTAACGGACTATACTCGTATTGACGTGCCTCAACTAGTTGATTTTTAATTTTCTCAAGCCAAGGCAAAAGAAATTCTTCAGGTGATACTTGTACTCTAATTGGCAGTGTGTTGATTAACAAACCTACCATCGACTCAACTTTCGCTAAAGTCGGAGGACGGCCAGAAGTTACTGCCCCAAAAACTACGTCCTCCTGACCACTGTAGCGGCTCAATAGTAAAGCCCAAGCTCCCTGTACTAGAGTGTTTAGCGTTAACTGATGTTTCTTTGCTAGAGATTGCAACCCTGCTGTTGTGACTACAGAAAGCTTAACTTCTCGCTCATCACAGCCATCGGTTTGAGTCAGTAATTTTCTGGCTCCTTTATTTACTGATAGCTGTGTTGGAGTGGTAAAACCTCTAAGCATCTGTCGCCAGAAAGTCTCAGCCTCAGATAGGTTTTGTTGCTGTAGCCAGACAATGTAATCCCGATATGGGCGAATGGGTTCTAGGTACACATCTTGACTATTGCTGAAAGCTTTGTAACAAGCAAAAACTTCCTTAAGAAGCAAAGCAATAGACCACCCATCTAACAACAGATGATGATGACTCCAGGTAAAGTTATAGGAGATGTCCGAAAGTTGAATTAGTGTGAGGCGCATCAATGGTGGCTGCGTCAGTTCAAAGCCTCTAGAGCGATCGCTTTGCCAGAAAAGTTCTAACTTTTGTTGTTGTTCTTCTGAGGATAGATGCTGCCAATTGTACTCTTGCCAAGGTAGCACCACCTGTCGATGCACAATTTGTACTGGTTCTTTTAAGCCTTCCCAAACAAAGCAGGTTCGTAAAATTGAATGTCGTTCTACAACATACTGCCATGCGCGATGGAATTCTCTAGTGTTGAGCTTTCCTTCGAGAGTCCAACTCAATTGTTCAAAATAGACGCCAGATTCAGGGGCTGCAAGACTATGGAAGAGAATGCCCTGCTGCATGGGCGAGAGAGGATAAAATTCTTCTATGTTTTTGTTTTTCACACTCATCTTAGATATCTCCCATAGCTGCTGTAATGGCATCTAGATCGGTTTGATCCCATTGGCTTTGCTTAAACTCAGCGAAATCGGAAGGGGTAAAACCACCTGCATCATAAGACTGACAATGAGCAATCAGCGATCGCAGTGCCTCAATAAACCTTTGAGCAAGTACTTCAATCGTGGTTTGTCGATGCAACTGATTGCTGTAAGTCCAACTCATTTCCAGATGTCCCTGATAAATACCACCGTTAATTTCTAATAAGTGAGTTCGTTTACTTCGCAAACTGCGAGTTGAACCACTTGAACCCTGGACTAAGCTAAATAAAGATGATTCTGGTAAAAGGCGATCGAACTGTCCTAAATAATTAAAAATAACTTCAGCCTTTGACAAGGAAAATTGTTCACTTATTTCCTTATCCCCATTAAGATAACGTAGTAATCCATAGCCAATACCTTGATTTGGAATTGCTCGTATCTGCTCTTTAATCGACTTCAAGGCTTTTCCTAGCTCGTTGGTATTTTCAAGATTTAGGTGTACTGGGAAAATACTTGTGAACCAACCTACAGTCCTCGATAAGTCCACATCCTCAAAGATTTCTTCTCGCCCATGTCCTTCTAAGTCAATTAGTAGAGAAGTTTCTCCCGTCCACTGGTGAAATGTTTGGATAAGTGCTGTTAATAATACATCATTAATTTGTGTATGGTAAGCTGCTGGTACTTGTTGCAGCAAACTTTGAGTTTCTTCGGCGGACAGTGATACTGATACAATAGAAGTCGTTTCTTCTACATTATTTCCACCAGGAAAATCTATTGGTATAGGCGAAACAGATTGATGTTGTGTTGTCAACCAGAAGTCTAGCTCTGAAAGGAGTGCTGAAGATTGGGCATATTTTTGTAGACAGCTAGACCATTGTTTATAAGAAGTTGTTTTGGGTGGCAACTTTATTGTTTTGCCTTGACTAATTTGCTGGTAAGCTGTTTGAAAATCTTCAATTAAAATTCGCCAAGAGACACCATCAACAACTAAATGGTGAATAATCCAAAGCAAGCGGTTGGCTTGATTTTCACCCAAGTTAAAAAGAGCAACTTGGAACAACGGTCCTTGTGACAGATTTAAGCTGGCTTGCAGTTTAATGGTTGCTGCTTCGATTGCTACTGCTTGTTTATCTTTTGGCAGCTCTGAAAAATTAAAGCATGTAATTGAGATTATATCATCAGGACTAGCGTTTAGTGCTTGAGTACTAAATCCCTCCTGTATAAATCGGAAACGTAGAACATCATGATGCTTTTGTATAAACTCTAAGATTTTCTCTAAAATTACAGGGTCAATATTCTGCTTACTTTCTAACAACACTGACTGATTCCAGTGGTGTGGTTCTGGTTGGTTTTGTTCAAAAAACCAGTGCTGAATGGGTGTTAGCTCTAGCAAACCAGTCACCGCCATCTGCTCGGCTTGAATTTTTCTAGTTGTTCCAGCTACAATCGCTAGTTGAGCGATAGTTTGATGTTGGAATAATTGCTTGGGAGTTAGATTTAGCCCTATTTGGTTGGCTTTAGATATTACTTGAAGGCTAAGGATAGAATCCCCACCTAATCTAAAAAAGTTGTCGTTTATACCTATTTTTTCTAACCCTAATACCTCTGCCCAAATAACAGCTAGCTGTTTTTCAACGGTTGTATTTGGTGCAACAAAGGTTTGTTCGAGTTCTGAATATCCTGTATCAGGAACAGGTAGCGCTTTGCGGTCAACTTTACCATTAGGCGTGAGCGGTAGTGCCTCTAATATGACAAAAGCCCCTGGTATCATGTAGCTTGGTAACTTTGACTCTAAAAAGCTCTGTAGTTCAGAAATTGCCAGTGTTTGTTGTTTTTGAGGAACTAAATATGCAACTAAACGTTGAGAATTTCCAGAATCTTCACGTACTACAACTACACTTTCTCTGACTGTTGGGTGTTGGTTGATGAGTGCTTCAATTTCACCTAATTCAATCCGGAAACCACGGACTTTTACTTGATAATCAATGCGACCAATGTACTCGATCTCTCCATTCGCTAAATAGCGTGCTAAATCTCCTGTTTTATACAACCTTTCCCCTGGTTGGTTTGCGTAGGGATTAGGAATAAATTTATCCGCAGTCAGTTCAGATTGATTTAAATAACCACGGGCTAAACCTGCACCGCCAATATACAACATTCCAGGTACGCCTACAGGAACAGGTTGGTAATTTTTATCTAATAAATAAATCTTCGTGTTGTGAATCGGACGACCAATAGGTGGCGTGTTGTTAGTACCTTTTTGTATCCAAGCAGAGGTTGAATAAGTTGTATCTTCAGAAGGTCCATACAAGTTAAAGACCTGTTGTATATTCTCTTGCTGATAAAGTTGTTGTACAAGTTGATTATGGAGTGGTTCACCTGCGATATTAACAGTTTTCACTGAAGTTGGAATGCCATCAGTTCTGAGTAACTGGGAAATCACACTTGGGACGGTATTAATTAAGGTGACACTCTCGGCTGTTGGCAAAGTTGGTAAATATAGTGCATTCTCGATTAACAGCACCTTGCCACCACAACACAGAGGAACAAATATCTCAAATACTGAAAGGTCGAAGCAAATCGAAGTTGATGCTAAAACTCCTTTTTTGGCTTCAAACTCAAAGGTTTGGTTTGCCCAATCCAGCATTGCAACTGTGCTGCTGTGTTTAATCATTACACCTTTGGGTCTGCCTGTGGAACCAGAGGTGTAGATTACATAAGCGAGGTTGTCAGGAGTGACTTCAGAGAAGAAGTTTTCTTGGCTTTGTTGGGCAATTGTTTGGTAGTGTGCGTCTAAACAAACGATTTGGGCTTTGTGTTGCGGCATTGCTTCCACAAGTCTCACTTGAGTTAGCAATACTAATGCTTGGGCATCTTTTAAGATAAATGCTAATCGCTCTTGAGGATATGCTGGGTCTAGTGGTACATATGCACCACCTGCTTTCAGGATCGCTAATAGTCCAATGACCATATCGAGCGTACGCTCTACACAAATCCCCACTAATACTTCTGGCTTTACTCCCAGCTTTTGCAAATAATGCGCCAGTTGATTCGCCTGGTTGTTTAACTCGCGGTAAGTCAACTCTTGGTTTTCAAACACCACCGCCACTGCATCGGGTGTTTTTTCTACCTGTGCTTCAAATAACTCATGGATGCACTTGTCTTGTGGATATTCAATTTTTGTATCATTCCACTCAATTAATAACTGTCGGATTTCCGATGGCGTGAGTAGTTGCAAGTCTGCAATTCGTTGTTCGCAATCGCTAACTATGCTTTCTAGCAAAATCTGGAAGTGTCCAAGCATCCTGATAATCGTATCTGCATTGAATAAATCCGTGTTGTACTCGCAAGTTGCAATTAATCCTTGCTCGGAATCCTCCATAAACAATGTCAAATCAAACTTTGATGTCCCGTTGTAACCTTCTTCATAAGTAATTGATACATCGGATAGACTTAAATTGGGTTTTGGAACATTCTGAAGAACGAACATTACCTGAAACAGTGGATTATAGCTCAAGTCTCTGGTTGGCTGTAGTTCCTCTACTAACTTTTCAAAAGGTAAGTCTTGGTGAACATAAGCTTCTGAAGCTGTTGACTTCACCCGCGCTAACAAATCCTGAAAACTAAGTTCGCCAGAAAGGTCTGTACGCAGTACTAAAACATTGACAAAAAATCCTATTAATGATTCAATCTCTGCTCTATTACGACTGGCAATTGGCGAACCTACTACAATATCAGTCTGACCTGTGTAACGATACAGCAAGGCTTTGAAAGCTGCAAGCAAGGTCATAAACAGAGTTACTCCCTGCTGACGACTCAAATTCTTCAGTTCTTTTGTCAGAATTGGGGAAAGAACTAATTTGCCTTGGGCACCTTTGAAAGTTTGAACTGGCGATCGCGGTCTGTCAGTTGGTAAATTCAGTACAGTCAGCTCACCGCTTAACTTTTGTTTCCAGTAGGTCAATAACGGTTGAATGCGATCGCAATCAAGCCATTGTCGTTGCCAATTGACAAAATCTCTATACTGAATGGGTAATTCTGGAAGTGGTGTACCCCTTTGGGGAAGCAAGCTACGCCTAGCATCTCGCAGAGAAACTTTCTCTGTAGAGAATGCTTCGTATAGTGCAGCTAGTTCTTTAATCAGAATACCGATAGACCAACCATCTCCAATTATGTGATGTAGAATCACAATTAACTGAGAATTTTTATCATTTAAAAATAAAAATTTAGCACGTAAAAGCGATCGCTCGGATAAGTTAAACGGCTGCTGTGCTAACTCTATAGCCAAACGTTGTGCTGCTTGAGTGCGTTCGCTTTCTGATAATGAACGTAAATCTTTAACCGCCAAAGTTAAGGGTACAGCTTGATTTATAACTTGGGTTGGTTGCCTATCAACTACTGCAAAGCTCGTCCGTAATACTTCGTGTCGTTTAATAATTTCATTAAGACTATCTTGTAAAGCTACTAAATTAATGCAACCTTGGAAGCTAATAACTATAGGAATATTATATGTAGGAGTATCGGGATTTAGCTGATTGATGAACCACAATCCCTGCTGGGCATAAGATAGAGGCTGAGTGGATGTAGTTTTTTCTAGTTGGGTAAGGGATATTGATGGTATTGCGTCTGCTGTCAGTTGAGCCAGAATCTTGGTAACAAGCGATCGCGTACTCATCCCTTCAAAGAAGTCTGCTACCGATACTTCTATCTCTAAATCAACCTCAACCCGGTTTTTCAATTCAAACACTTTTAAAGAATCAAGCCCCAGAGCGCTTAATGGTTCTTCTGGACTGATATCATCGGGTGCGATCGCAAGTACTCTCCCCAAGAGTTCAATGAGATATGTTTCTAAAACCCGTTGACATTCCGTTGGGGAAAGCGCCAAAAGTTCGGAACGCTGTAATCGAGTTTCCTCTCTGACAATATTGCTAATTTTGAGAATGTTGCTGACAAGTACATTCAGTTCGCCATTCTGAAACTGGGCGCGAGTTGCACGTCGTTGAATCTTACCGCTGGAAGTTTTGGGAATACTACCTGGTTTAATCAAAACCACAGCATAAACTTGTACTTCATGTTCTTCAGTAACAGCTTGGCGAATTGCAGATATAACTTCTTCTAAATTTGGCTTGGCGCGAAACTTCAACTCTTGGACGATTACCAGCCGTTCTTCGTTGTTAACCTCGACTGTAAATGCTGCGCTAGCACCAGAATTTAAAGATGAATGACTGCGTTCTGCGGTTAATTCTATATCCTGTGGGTAAAGATTTCTACCGCGAATAATAATTAAATCTTTGGCTCTACCTGTAATGAAAAGCTCGCTATTCTGCAAAAAACCTAAATCTCCCGTTCGCAGAAAAGGACCTACACCTGTGTCAGATAGATAAGCATGGAAAGTTTCTGCTGTCTCTTGAAAACGATTCCAATAACCTTGACCAACACTTGGCCCAGATACCCAGATTTCCCCAATTTCACCAGGGTTACAACTACTGAGTGTTTCTGGATTAGCGATCGCCACTTCTTGTTGTGGTATAACTCGACCACAACTGACGAAATGATAAACATCCTCATCGTTAACAGATGATTCAACTACCCGATTAGATTCTAATGCAGACTTTTGAACTGTTTTGATTATCGGTGATCTTGCCTTCTGCACACCAGAAACCATCAGAGTTGTTTCAGCCATTCCATAACAAGGATAGAATGCCTCTTTACGGAAGCCACAATCTGCAAAAGCTGCTGCAAACCGTTCTAAAGTCTCATATCGAATCGGTTCTGCACCGTTAAATGCAACGCTCCAACTACTCAAGTCAAGAGTCTGTTTTTGTTCAGGAGTAATTTTTTGAGTACATAACTCATAGGCAAAATTCGGGCCACCACTGGTTGTGCCTTTGTAGTGAGAGATAGCCTGCAACCAACGATAAGGACGTTGAAGAAAGGAAGTTGGAGGCATGATGATGCAAGGGAAACCTCCATATAAAGGTTGTAATATTCCTCCAATCAGACCCATATCGTGGTACATCGGCAACCACGTCACGAACTTACTTTCTGGAGAATGCTCCATGAATTGGTAAGTTGTGTGAGCATTGTGCAGTAGGTTTCTATGACTAATCATCACACCTTTGGGTGTCCCTGTAGAACCAGAAGTGTATTGCAGAAAAGCTAAGGTATCTCGATCAATAGAGGGTTCTTGCCAAGCATCTTCTATTCCCTCTGCAAGATTGTCAGTAGTCAGCCACTGTAAGGATTCTAAGTCAGTCTTTTGTGACATTAAAGACCGCACTGTCGGCAGGATTTCTGTTGTCGTCAGAGCGATCGCTGCTTGTGCATCTATGGAAATAGCTTTTATTCTCGGTGTGTTGCGCTCATTTCTAGGAGGATATGCAGTTACAGCCACAACTCCGGCATATAAACAACCGAAAAAAGCAACTAAAAAATCTAGTCCGGCGGGGTAAAGTAGTAAAGCGCGTTCCCCAGTCAAACCCAACGCTTGTAATTGAGCAGCTATTTGACGCGATCGCCTATCTAATTCTTGATACGTTAGCGTTGTTTGTTCTGTTTCCCCATCTAACAAAAAGGTAAAAGCATCTCTATTTGGCTGCGTAGAGCTTCTTAAACGCAGGACTTCGACAACTGTAGAAAAGTTGCCAACAATATCAAAAAAGCTATGAGAAGATTTATTCATTTTTATTTTCAACTCAAGGCAATGTGCAAATTATTTTGTCACGCATCAATCAAACATTCTCTTAAAGAATTCCATAAAATATTTGAGTCAAAGCGATGTGTAACTTATTTGGTCACAAGAGCATCAATCAAAAATTGCCTTAAAAAAATAATACAATCTTTGAAAGTGAGATTTCCAACAGAAATTGAATGATATAAATAATAAGGTGCAGTCTTTAAAAAAACTGATAGCATATTCTTTTGCCAGAAAAAATCTTGAATTTTAACATCGTACCAAAATGATAATGAGATATTATCATCTACTGCGGTCATCCGATGCCACCAAAAAGGTGGTAGGTAAAGTATTTCTCCCGGTTGAAGTACAAATTCTATTTTTTCTTGCCAGGGAAACTTCGGAAATAATTCTAAATTTAAAAGATCCGGATTTACCTTACTATCATATGGTGCCCCAGAACGAGTCTCAAGAGGTGGATAGAATGACAAATAATTTGAAGGCGGAAATAAGAGGATTCTTTTTCTACCTCTAATTTGAGCAAAAATATTATGTGCTAAGTCAAAGTGAAGAGGACTATTTGAGGAAAAACTTTTACTTGATAACCCAAACCACAACATAACAAATGCCTTCCTATTGAAGTATCCTGGATAAGTTACATCTCCAGCAATTTCAGGGAAGCGCTCTTCAAAATATGCCTGATTTAAATAACATTCTAAGTTATGAATATTCTTATTTTTACTGATTCTATCTTCTATATGGTTATTTATATACTCCTCCAATTTCATTTCTTTTGGAGTTTGGTAACCATCTTCATAAGCAAAATTTTTATAATCTTTCCAAAAATCTTGTTTGAAAAACCGTACTGGAACCAGATTATTTCCGCACTTTTTTATCAGATAATCATTTGACCAATTATTACAAGCATCCCAATGTTGAGCAACATCTTCAATTATAAAAGGCTGATATTGTTTCAATAACTCTGAAAATTGCTTTATACTAGGACTTTGAATTTTTAAAATTGATTCACTAGCTTGAATTTGCATAAAAACTCCAACATCTTTACTCGCCTTAACTAGAAAGTCCGCACTGTTTTATAGATATCTATAATGAATTAATGTTTCATGCATTTATGAAATATGAGAAGAGTTTTATGTTCAATTGAATGGCTATAGTATTGGCTTATGTTCTCTTTTCCAAGTTAATAATTGATTGTATATATATACTTCCTAACTTAGATTTAAGCCTTTAATAATTAATTTAAGCAACCACTAAGATTGCCTAAACACTAATTAATGCTGATTTATTTGGATAAACATCTACATTATTGCAAGTAATTTTTATTTATCCTTGATTACATTAACGAGAATAAGTCGCTTTAGCAATAGAATTTTTATAGATAGTAATTATCAACCAGACAAACTTATATTAGTTTTACTTATGTAGTTTGTTTATAGATGACAAGCAATATGCTTGTTTAAATCTCATCTCAGAACAGATATCTTAAGTTTGCATAAGGCTACATCAACTATCAATTTCGTCCTATTTGGAGCAATTGCGTACTTTATAAGGCTATTTTAACCTTTGGAAATACTTATTTTGAAAGTAGTTTTAGATACTAATACCACCTTTGTTTATGTGTCAAGCAAAGACATGGCTATAAGAATAATTGTTGCTTGCCATCCAAATTAAATAAAAAAGATTATTAATTATCTTGTGTCTTGCATCACTTCATAATATGATTCAACTAGCTTAAATCTAAATGACAATTCTTTTCAAAGATTGTCATTGTGTCTTCGGGTACGACCAAGTAGTGTGATTGAGTGTAAGCGGATCAATGAAGCTAGATAAATTTTTTCAAACCCTGCTCTTAACAGGTGCGGTTGTTGTTGTGATTAACGCTCCTGCTAAAGGTGAGGAAGTACGAGAGGATGTTCAAGGCAAATCTTTTACCCAGAGGGTAGGGAAATCTGCATTAGATCAGAAGCTTGCAGTTACAGATAAAGAATTTGCGAGCCGCAAATCTTCAGTATTAGCTCCCAGGATCAGGAAATCCCGACTCTTTAAGTCTCAAATTGCAAGTTCACTGCAAAGAGCAAAGTCGGATACAACAAGTAAAAATATTCGTCACCTCAGCGAAATTGAACTTCCCGCTACTAGCGCTCAAATGCTGGTACAGTCACCAACACCAAGCAATCCACCTAACCCAGAACAAAGGAGTGGGGATCAACAAGTCATACCAATCACGGGAGTAAAAGCAAATCCCACAGACAAAGGTGTAGAAGTAATTTTAGAGACAACTCTTGGAGAACAACTGCAAATTACAAATCGCAGTACGGATAATAATTTTATTGCTGATATTCCCAACGCACAACTGCGTTTACCCAGCGGTGAAGCTTTCACATTTCGTTCAGAAAAACCGCTTACGGGAATTATTGAGATAACAGTTACAAATATTGATGCAAATACTGTTCGAGTGACGGTGGTAGGTGATACAGAGTCGCCGACAGTTGAGTTATTTGATGATAATGCAGGGCTGGTTTTTGGGATAAATTCTGCTGCAACAGCGGCGCAGCCATCACAGCAGCCCCAAACACCACAAGCACAGCAGCCAGCAAGTGAGACACCACAAGAGGAACCAGCAGCACAGCAGGATGAACCGATTGAGTTGGTGGTGACGGGGGAGCAAGATGCATATCGCGTACCAGATACTACAACTGGGACAAAAACTGATACACCTTTGCGTGACATTCCTCAATCGATTCAAGTAGTACCACAACAAGTGTTGCGCGATCAACAGGTGACTCGCTTAGACGATGCGCTCAGAAATGTTCCTGGTGTCAATCAGGCTTTTAACTTTGGCCCATTAGGCTCCTTTACAATTCGCGGATTTGATGCAACAGCTACTAATTCTCTTAGGGATGGGCTAACAGACCCTTTAGCTGGAGAAGTGGCTGAACTTTCCAGTATTGAGCGAGTCGAAGTTCTCAAAGGGCCCGCATCAGTGCTATTTGGTTTGGGTAATCCAGGGGGAACCATTAACCTAATATCTAAACGCCCCTTAAGCGATCCTTTTTACGCTATTGACGCAACCATTGGAAGCTATAGTTTTTATCGAGGTGCGGTTGATTTATCGGGGCCGTTAAATGACTCGAAGACAGTCTTATATCGTCTCAATACAGCCTACAGAAATTCAGGTAGTTTTGTTGATTTCTTTAATGGTGAAAGCTTAAATATATCGCCTGTTGTCAGTGTCGCTATTGGCGAGAGAACTAATCTGATCTTAGAGGGAGAATACATCAAGACACGAGATTCCTATGCATCTGGAGTACCTGTCATTGGCAGTGTATTATTTAACCCAAACGGCGAAGTGTCCCGTAACCGCAACTTTGGTGAACCTTCTGATAAATTTGAACAAACAATTACAAGGCTTGGATACCAACTAGAACACAAATTTAGCGATAATTGGTCATTACGCAATGCGTTTCGGTTTGCGTTTCGTGATTACAGGGACAATCTCACGATTCCCTCAAGTTTGGATGCAGACAATGAGACTTTTAATCGTACAGCTCGAGAATACGAGCTTGAAAATACAAATTATGCTTTGACAACAAATGTAGTTGGTAAGTTTTCTACTGGTTCAATTCAGCATCAGCTACTATTTGGAATTGATTTCACTCGTTTGGAAAACTTTTCACCAAGATATGCTGAACGCGAAGGGGCACCGATTAATATCTTTAATCCTGTGTATGGTCAACTGCCGGGATCAATAGTTACTTTTGAAAGTAACGATCGCTCCCGAACGAACTCATTAGGAGTGTATCTTCAAGACCAAGTTGCACTGACGAATAGCTTGAAGTTGTTGTTAGGTGTGCGATTTGATACTTTTGATCGCAAATATGAAGATTTCATCAATAACACAGAAAGCAGTGGGTCAGATAGCGCATTCAGTCCTCGTTTTGGGATTGTCTATCAACCTATCCCCGCTATCTCATTATATGCCAGTTACACAAGTTCATTTACTCCACCAGACGGCACATTCTTTTTTGGTGTTAACTCTTCCTTAAAGCCAGAACGCGGTACTCAGTATGAGGTTGGGGCAAAGGCAGATTTGAACGATCGACTTTCGGCAACGCTTGCATTCTTTGATTTAACCCGTACCAATGTGTTGGTAGATGATCCCAATGGTGGAAGTTTTCAAATCCAAGTAGGTGAACAGAATAGCCAAGGTATAGAACTAAATCTTGCAGGCGAAGTTTTGCCGGGGTGGAATATTTATGCAGGCTATGCTTATACCGACGCACGCATTACGGATGATGATATTTTTAGATCTGGAAACCGATTGCCAAATACCGCAGACCATTCTTTCAACTTATGGACAACTTACGAAATTCAACAAGGTGAATTACAAGGTTTAGGGGCTGGAATAGGCTTGTTTTTTGTGGGCGATCGCGCTGGAGATTTGGCCAATACTTATGATGTACCTAGTTATGTTCGTACTGATGCTGCTATTTTCTATAATCGAGATAGATTCAGAGTTGCACTCAACTTCAAAAATCTATTTGACGTAGACTATTTTGAAAGTGCGATTAATTCTAATCGTGTTTATTACGGACAACCATTTACGGTACAAGGAACCATTTCTTGGAGGTTTTAGCGAGTCGAGTTAAATTATTTCAGTAGGGCAAATTATTCAAGTTTGCCCTTTGCGATCGCTGGCTCACTATATCTAATCCTATTATATAGGAATCCGATTTGATTTCTGAAAAAATCCAAGTATCTGTAGGGTGTGTTATCGCCGAGAGTACGGCACCAAAGCCTTCGGACGGTGCGTTAGCCAGAGGCATAACGCACCCTACGTCTATTTCAAAAATCAAATATGAGTCCTATAGTTTATAGTCCAAACATACTCTATTAGTCTGAAAATGCTGCCACTATTCCTCTGATGAAGAAAGTAAGTCGTGCAATAATCATATTTATACTTGCTAGCCTAACAAGTTTTCTGTTTTCTGCTTGCAACCAAAAATTAACTAAAAATGTAGGTAATCTAAGTGAATTATCTCGCCCCGTGTACTGTCGGATAATTCAGCATCTAGCGGGAGAAACTTGTGTACCTCAAAATCCTCAACGTATTATCAGCTTACATATAGCTACCTTGGGCAACTTACTTGCTCTTGATGTTAAACCAATTGGAAGTGCAACAGGATATCAGAAAAGTGAGTTTCCTAAATATCTTGAAGACAAGATAGATGGGATTGAATCGGTAGGAGGTGTCACTCAACCAAATCTAGAAAAAATATTACAACTCAAACCCGATTTGATTATAAATTTGAGCGACGATAAAACTATTTACCCTCTACTCTCAAAAATTGCCCCAACTGTACAAACTGGTTGGGAAGGCCCCCGTCAGTGGAAGGAACATTTTAATTTTGTTATCAAAGTTTTAGGAAGAGAAAATGCTTCTCAACAGGCATGGAATCATTATTATCAGCGAATTCAAGAACTTAAAGCGGCGCTAGGCGATCGCTATCAAAATCAAAAATTTTCTTATGTCTATGTTGAAGATAGTAATCACCCTATATTTATTAGCGAACTGAAAAATGTATTTGCTGGCTCAATATTGAATGATGTGGGTCTGCAACGCACAGAATTACAAGATGTGATTACTCCAAATGGGTACATTTTTATTCCTGAAGAAGAATTATCGAAAATCGATGCTGATGTTATATTTATAGGCTTTGATGGGGATGATGAAGGAAAATCTTTCAATAAACTCAAACAAAAACCACTATGGAAAACGCTTAAAGCCGTTCAACAAAATCATGTATACATTGTAAATCTATCAACTTGGAGGGAGTCGAATTTACTTGCGGCTGATGCAGTAATCGATGACCTCTATAAATACCTCGTTAAAACTCCCTAAGTCTATGCCCAAACACACGCTATTCGTCTGTAAATCCTGCCACCGTTCATCTGAAGAAGCAGCAAAAAATCCACCTTTCGATGGCACTCTCTTTATTGACAAATTAAACACTTTACACATCGAAAATTTTTTACATGACGAACTAGAAATTCAGCCTGTTGGATGCCTTTGGGCTTGCAGCCACGCCTGCGTTGTATCTGTCTGTTACCCAGACAAACCCACCTACCTATTTACCAACCTTAACCCAGAATCAAGTGCAGTCGCATTACTGGAGTTTATGAAACTGTATATCAACAGTAGCAAAGGAACAATTCCTTGGAAACAGGTTTCTGAAATTTTGCATTCTGCTATTTTTGCACAAATTCCACCTGTAGTAGTTGATTAAAATTAAAATTAATCTTTATATTTTTAAGTCTAGTTTGGGTATTGCTGAGTAATCTTATAAAAATTCGCACCTAGGTACAAAGTTAAATGAATCTGTATTAAAAAACCCAACTATATAGTTTTTATTTCACCCCCGATTGCACGTTCCATAAACCAGCATAAATCCCATTTTTCTCCAACAATTTTTCATGTGTTCCCGACTCAACTAATTCTCCGTATTCCATCACATAAATACAATCAGCATTGCGGATAGTGGAAAGACGATGGGCTATAGCAATTGTGGTTCGATTAACAGTAATCCGTTCTAAAGAACGCTGAATAGCAGCTTCAGTTTCATTATCTACTGCTGAGGTGGCTTCATCCAAAACTAATATAGGCGGGTTTTTTAAAACAGCCCTAGCGATCGCAATTCTTTGGCGTTGTCCACCAGATAATTTTTGACCCCGTTCTCCGACTATTGTCTCATAACCTTGGGGTAGCCGCATAATAAAATCATCAGCTTCGGCAATTTTTGCAGCTTCAATTATTTGTTCGTCGGTAGCATCAAAAGTACCATAAGCAATATTTTCAGCAACCGTACCATGAAATAAGAATACGTCTTGGCTGACCAAGCCGATACTGCGACGCAAATCACGTAAATTTAATTTTTGGATATTAATATCATCAATAGTAATTGTGCCAGAAGAAATCTCATACAATCGCAATAATAATTTAACTAAAGTGCTTTTACCAGAACCTGTAGAACCAACAATAGCGATAGTTTTACCTGCGGGGATATGTAAGGATAGTTTTTTAATTACTGGTTCCCTATCGTGATAAGCAAAAGTCACTTGTTTGAAGTCAATTTCACCACGGACTTGATCAATAGGTAAAAATCTGTCTCCCGCAGTAATGCTGATGGGAGCATCTAATAAATTCATAACCCGATTGCTAGAAGCCATTGACCTTTGATATTTGTCAAATATTTCTCCTAATGTTACTAAAGGCCACAATAATCTCTGTACTAAAACAAGTAAAACACTGTAATTACCAATAGATATTTGACCAGCATAAGCCGCCATACCTCCCCAAAATAATAAAGCTGTGAACCCTGCTAAAACTAGCATTCTGATTAAGGGTACAAATGCAGCAGAAAGTTTAATTGCTTTGGTGTTACTTTTTCTATATGCTTCGCTGTCTCCTGCCAATCTAGCGCTTTCATAATCTTCAGCAGTGAAACTTTTAATCGTGGTAATACCGCTAATATTATTTGCTAGTCGTGAGTTCAGAAAGCTTATCCTTTCTCGCACCTCAGCGTAACGAGTTTCTAGACGTTTTTGATAAGTAAAGGAACCCCAAACAATAAATGGCATTGGTAACATTGCTGCCAAGGTGATGTATGGGGGTAAAATGAAAAATGCACCACCAGTTAAAATGATGAGTGAGGTGATAATATTGATAATTTCATTGGCTCCAAAATTTAAAAAATCTTCTAACTGGTTGATATCATCATTCAAAATTGACATCAAACCGCCAGTGCTACTTTCTTCAAAGTAAGCTGAATCTAATTCTTGTACATGATTGTAGGCATCTAAGCGTAAATTATGCTGAATATTTTGGGCTAAATTACGCCAAATTCTATTATATGCATACTCAGAAGTTGATTCTAGTATCCAGACAATGATAGTAATGAATGAAAGTAGTAAAAATTGCCAAAATATATCTTTTACACCCAACTTGGCAAGTACAGAGTTTTGCTGCTCTACGAGAATATCTACTGCAATACCAATTAACCACGGTGGTGCTAAATCTAAAATTGTATTAATGATAGAACATGATGTTGCTTGCCAAATTTGTTGGTGATAGTGGCTGCCATAGTTGAGCAAGCGTTGTAAAGGATGGGCTGAATTTCTATGCTTATTCGATATTCGAGGAGATTTGGATGTGATTGTCACGACTGTTTATTGTTTCTAGTTAGATGATTGATAAGAGCGATATATTTAGTAGAAATCGAATTAGGAATTTAAGTACATTTGTTTGTTATTTACTTTTCCCTTGCGTCCTATCGGTACACACATCGGTGTCTCCATCACTGGGTCAGGAATAATCCGACACTCCAACCCAAAAACCTCTTGAACCATTTCTTGAGTCATCACTAGCTTTGGTTCCCCAGCAGCAAAAATTCTACCTTCTTTGACTGCAACTAAGTAATCAGCATAACGACACGCCTGATTTAAATCATGCAGCACCATCACAATTGTCCGTCCCTGATTTTGGTTCAACTCATACAACAAATCCAAAATCTCTATCTGGTGCGCCAAATCCAAAAAAGTAGTCGGTTCATCTAAAAGTAAAATATCTGTATCTTGTGCCAACGCCATTGCAATCCAAGCTCTTTGTCGTTGTCCACCAGACAAAGTATCTAATGCTCTATCTGCCAATTTCAACAAATCTGTAATTTCTAGTGCCTGCTGCACGATTTTTTCATCTTTTGCCGACCACTGCTGTGACCAATTTTGATAAGGATAACGTCCTTGTGCTACCAAATCTTGCACTGTTAACCCTTCCGGTGCTATTGGCCCTTGGGGCAAAATACCTAACTGCTGTGCTACTTCTTTGGTTGAAAGATTAAAAATAGATGTTCCATCAAGATAGACCGTACCGCCACGGGGTTTAAGCAATCTTGCCAAACCTCGTAACAACGTTGATTTACCACAACCATTAGCACCAACTAAACCACTAATTTGTCCGGTGGGGATTACCAAGTTCAGGTCACGGATAATTAGCGCCCCATCGTAAGCTAAAGATAAACTTTTGGTTGACAGTCCTTTCATAGATGATATTTCCCAGCTTTATTTTTTGCGGTTACGAATTAATAAATAAAGAAAATAAGGAGCGCCAATAGCAGCAGTTACCACCCCACATGGAACTTCGATAGGTGCAAACAGCGTTCTTCCTAGCAAGTCTGCCATCACAACAATCACTCCCCCCAAGAGTGCAGAAGTAGGAATCAAGCCTTCATGAGTTGCACCTACCAACTGTCGTCCTAAATGGGGTGCGATTAAACCAATAAAACCAATATTTCCGGCGGTGGCGACTCCTGCACCTGCTAAGGCTACACCCACCAGCACGAGTAAACCACGTTGCCACTCCACTCGACTACCTAAACTTTTGGCAACATCATCTCCTAAGTTAAGAGCATTCAAATGCCTTGCTAGTGTCAAAGCCATTGGGACAAAAACAATTAACCAGGGTAACAAGGTAAAGACTTGCTCCCAAGTTCGGCCGTATACGCTCCCAGCTAACCAAACCAAAGCATTACTAACGTCATAAATTTCTCCAAAGGTAATCATCAAGCTGGTTATGGCACTGGCGATCGCAGACAAGCCAATACCCATTAAAATTAATAGAATCGGGGAACTACCGTTATTCCAAGCCAGCGAGTAAATTAAAATCGCCATTAGCAAAGCACCAGCAAAGGCTGATAGAGGCAGGCTATAAATCGGTGCTGAAGGAAATAGCACAATTACCGTAACTGCCGCCAGACTTGCCCCAGCATTGATACCGATAATACCGGGATCAGCCAATGGATTGCGTGTCAGTCCTTGAAAGATAGTGCCAGAAATTGCCAGCGCCATTCCCACCATAAAAGCGACAAGGGTGCGAGGTAAACGCAGATTTTGAATCACGAATTGATGATCTGGGTTTCCTGTATCTAAACCCAATATAGTTTTCACAATATCTAAAGGCGAGATTGGATATTCTCCCCGCCCGACATTCATCACCATCGCTACTGCGATCGCTACTACCAAACATAACAGTATGACTGGTACACGTCGGTCTATGCGGAAAGATATCGCCTGGGAACGAATCACTAGCCAATCAAAACTCATTTTTTCACCTTTGACTTAGCTAGGTATACAAAAAAAGGAGCGCCAACTATTGCTGTCATTACACCTACAGGTAACTCCTGTGGTTTGAGCAATACACGGGCGGCAATATCTGCGACCAAAAGTAAAATAGCACCCAAAACTGCACAATAAGGTAATATCCAACGATAATCGGCTTTAATATAAAATCTCACTACATGGGGAACGACTAAACCAATGAAGCCGATTGGCCCTGCAAGGGCGACGGAACTTCCTGCTAGTAAGACTACGCTGATAGCGGTAAATATTTTGATCCAAGCTGTCTGTTGACCCAAGCCTCTGGCGACATCTTCACCTAAACTCATAGTGGTAATTTGTCTGCCAAGGGCAAAAGCTAATACTAATCCCATACCGAGGAAAGGCAGTAGTTGTAAAAATAAATTAAAATCTCGACCTGATAATGAACCAACTAACCAAAATCTGACTTGTTCGAGTGTTTGTTGACTGACAATGAGGATACCGGTGGTGAGGGAAGAAATCAAAGCAGTTAAGGCTGCTCCTGCTACCGTCAAATTCAATGGAGTGGCTCCTCCCCGTCCCAGGGAACCAAGGATGTAAACTAACACCGCTGTTACTCCCGCACCCAGAAAGGCCACAAAGGCGTAAATACTTAGGGATGAGCTGCCAAAAACAAAAATTGCAACAACGACGAAGAGGGCGGCTCCCGATTCAATACCCAAAATACCTGGATCTGCTAGGGGGTTTCGCGTCAAACCCTGCATCAATGCTCCCGATACAGCAAGGGCTGAACCTACAAGGATAGCAATTAGCGATCGCGGTAATCTCACGGTCTGAATAACTAAGTGATCATAAGAACCATCAAAGGCTATAAAAGATGTCAAAATCTTACCTAGAGGTATTTCTGCTGCACCTAGCGTCACACTGTACACCAAGCAAATTAGCAGCATACACAGTCCCAAAATCAGACCAAATAAGGCTGATATTTGTGGCTTTTTTAATCTTGTAGGTGAGAGTGTAGTCGCTTTTATCATGATCCTGCCGTCACTTGAAAATATTACGCTCTGCTAGTTAGTTGTTTTTTCAATGGGCACTCTCAATATTTAACAGCTTTTTAATCATTGGAGTTGATAATCTTTCTTGATAAATATATAGATTACATGATCGTGTTGCCTTTTCTCCATTTTTAAACGGAATAAAGGATACTATTACAGTTTTGATATATTTTCTCAACAGAGTGGTATTGTTAGATCAACTTAAATCTGCTTTGTCAAAGTCACTTGCGTGCCAAGAGGGGACTGGGGACTAGTGGTCTGCCAACCCAAAAATGCCGGGTGAAGGCTGGGAAAATGTTAAAGGGGAAAGGAAAAGGGATTAAAAACCTTTACCCTTTACCCCGCCAAGTTTCCTTGGCGTGCCACTAAGGACTAGGAGGACATAAAGGACAAGGGGGAATTATTTAAAAAGTCACTCTTTTGTCTCTTCCTAATCCCCATTCCCCATTCCCCAGGCGTTACATCTGTAAATGGTGGTGTTCATGAGGATTGATAGTTTACTCAGGGTTTACAAAAGAAAATCAATACGTGTTTTACCCTTAATACTCAGCTTGATACTGGTTTTGTTTGTCGGAAGCCGCACTATGGCTGTACCAACAAAATCCACAGAGATATTATGGGATACCTATGGTGTGCCGCATATTTACGGCAAAGATAACCAGAGTGCATTTTATGCCTTTGGTTGGGCACAAATGCAAAGTCATGGAGATTTGCTTTTGCGTCTCTATGGACAAGCACGGGGACGCGCGGCCGAATATTGGGGAGAGGAATACCTGGAGTCAGACCGTTGGGTACAGACTACGGGAGTACCAGAACGCGCTTGTTCTTGGTATAAAGCACAGAGTCCAACTTTTCGTAGTTATCTCGATGCTTTTGCTACTGGGATCAATGCTTATGCAAAACAAAATCCTAACTTGATTGACGATCGAGTTGAGGTCGTGCTACCAGTCAAGGCAGAAGATGTCATGGCTCACTTACATCGGGTACTCAATTTCACCTTTGTGGTCAATCCGGAGTCAGTATTCGACCTGAGCAAAGAAAAGTTGCAAGCAGGATCTAATGGTTGGGCGATCGCACCAACTCATTCCGCCGATGGGAATGCCATGCTGTTAGCCAATCCACATCTACCTTGGTCAGATTTATTTTTGTGGTATGAAGCCCAAATCACCGCACCAGGAATTGATGCTTATGGAGCATCACTTGTAGGCATTCCCGTATTAGCGATCGCATTCAACAACAATTTAGGTTGGACTCACACTGTTAACACATACGATGGTTGGGATGTTTATGAACTCACACTCGCAGCTAATGGGTACCAGTTTGATGACAAAGTTCGTAACTTTCAGACAAAAACCCTCTCCTTAAAGGTGAAGCAGAAAGATGGCTCTTTGCAAGAGCAACCATTAGTAGTGAAAAGTTCTATCCACGGGCCTGTGGTAGCCGAAAAAAATGGTAAAGCCGTGGCGCTGAGAGTTGCAGGTCTTGACCGACCAGGTGTACTCCAGCAGTGGTGGGATATGGCACGAGCAAAAAACCTTGCCCAGTTTGAAAAGACACTTCAGCGCTTGCAATTGCCAATGTTTACGGTGATGTATGCAGATCGAGAAGGGCATATTATGCACCTATTCAACGGTCAAGTTCCAGTGCGCTCCTTTGGTGATTTTAAATATTGGCAAGGCATAATCCCAGGAAATACATCTAAAACCTTGTGGACGAAAATTCATCCTTACCAAGATTTACCGCGCATAGTTGACCCGAAAAGCGGCTGGTTGCAAAATACAAATGATCCACCTTGGACAACTACATTTCCATCTGCCATTAAAGCAGATAATTACCCGCCTTACATCGCACCTCGTTTTATGGATTTCCGCTCCCAACGTTCTGTAAGGATGTTGGCTGAGGATGACAAAATCTCTTTTGATGAAATGGTTGCATACAAGCACTCTACCCGCATGGAACTGGCCGATCGGATTTTGGATGATTTAATTCCGGCTGCACGCAAGTACGGTCAGGACTTAGGGCAAAAAGCAGCTAATATCTTAGAAGCCTGGGATCGGCAAGCCAATGCAGATAGTCGCGGGGCTGTATTATTTGCCTTTTGGCTACAACAGATGGACTTAGATAAGACGTTTAGTAAACCCTGGAATGAAAATTCTCCACGCACCACACCCGACGGTTTAGCTAATCCTGAAAGTGCAGTTGCAACTCTGCAAGCAGTCGCAGCAGAGGTAGAAAAGACTTATGGGGCGCTTGATGTACCTTGGGGTCAGGTTTTTCGGCTACGGTTGGGTGATGTGGATTTATCTGCCAATGGTGGGGATGGTAGCCTGGGAATTTTTCGGGTACTGAATTTTGCTCTTGGAGCAAACGGGCAGTTCCAAGCCGTTGCAGGTGATTCCTATGTGGCTGCAATTGAATTTTCTAACCCTGTACGAGCAATGGCACTCACCAGCTACGGTAACGCAACTCAACCCGGATCGCCCCACATTAGCGATCAGTTACAGATGTTTGCCAATAAAAAGTTGCGGACTGTGTGGCGCGATCGCTCAGATATTCTTGCCCATCTAGAAGAACGTAAAATATTCTGAGCTTCTAGCGCTTGCGATCGCTCAAAAACTGTACTTTTTTTGCGCGATCGCAGTTTGTAGCCAATAATTAATGAACCAGGAGGCAAGATGGAAAGCAACACCATAGCATGGTGGATATATGCATTACTTTCGGCTGGCTTTGCAGCATTGACAACGATCTTTGCCAAAATTGGGGTAGAAAATGTGAACTCTAATTTAGCAACAGCAATCCGAACTGTTGTTATCTTAGTAGTTGCTTGGGGAATTGTATTTTTTCAAGGAAATGCAGTTAGTATCTTAACTATTCCCCAAAAAACGATGATTTTCTTATTATTATCTGGAGTATCTACAGGATTATCATGGATTTTTTACTTCCAAGCTTTACAAGCAGGAAAAGCTTCCCTTGTCGCACCAATTGATAAATCAAGCTTAGTATTAGTTTTATTGTTTTCGGTTATTTTTCTGGGAGAACCCTTAAACTGGAAAATAATATTAGGAAGCAGTTTAGTAACTATGGGGACTTTAGTTTTAATTCTTTAAACTTTTAACTAAGACTGGAAATTGTATGACATAGGTTGATTGGATGGCTGAAAAGCCTTTCAGAAGGCAGAAGGCAGAAGGGAACCCACGTTTAAAAACGTGGGATTGAAGTAAGGACGACGCCAGATGCTCCACTTGGGCGAAGCCCAAGTGGAGCACTGGCTCCCTTGTGTCTCGTTGCACTCTACTCGACACAAATCTTTTTATACTAGTGGGCAATAACCCACAACTAAAGTTTTTATTAATACTTCTTCCCTTCTGCCCTCTGCCCTCTGCCCTCTGCCTTTCTTTGTAACTAAATTTGACCATAAAACAGTTTTCAAGTAAATGAAGTACAAAATACAGGACTCAAAATCAGACATAAAGAATTTCTACTTCCTGTCTCCTGCCTCCTGCCTCCAAACCCCTAGCTTTGTACTTCATGCAAAAGAAAACTGCTGCATTTAATAAGCTTGATAGCAAACACATTAGAGAACCAATGCGTTTACTATCAGGTAATATTAATTTAACGCTTCTATGGTGTGGTGTATGGACGTTTTAGGTTACGCACGGGTTTCGACTGATGAGCAGGCTGAAGATGAAGGCGCGTTGATAAAACAAATGCGGCGGTTGCGTAGTGCTGGGGCAACACACATATATTACGATGTGGAAAGTCGTACCAGCGATCAGCGTAAAGGGCTTTTGCAGTTAATTGAAGATATCAACGCATCTGTACCAGGCAAAGTGTCGAAACTGCTATTTATTCGGATCGACCGTTTAACATCTTCATCAATGACCTTTTATCGTTTGATGGATGCGTTAAAAAAGAAAGGTATACAGCCACACGCGCTAGATGAACCCTTCGACTTATCAAGTATTGGCGGTGAGTTAACCATTGATGTGAGATTGGCAGCATCTAAGTATGAGGTGAAAATGCTGGGGATGCGAATTAAGAAAGAGCGCGACACCCGCAAAGCCAATAAAAAACCTCACTGGAATGCACCATTGGGGTATATAGTTGAGAGCGACAAGTACAAACGCGACGATCGTCTGTGTGTTTGTTTGATTGATGGTAAAGAAGAATTAACGCGATCGCAATTGATGCGGCTAGTATTTGATACATTTTTAGCAGTGGGTACAGTATCCCAAACAGCAAGAGTACTACATGATACTTTAGGTATTCAAGCAAACGCTGTTACAAAAGCTACTAATACTAGGATTAACCTTCTAGAAGAAGAAGAGGAAATCGTGCTAGAGAATATCAACAAATCTCGTGGAGGTGCATTGAATCTTCGTTATCCACACACAGGGTTGAAGTGGTCAGTTTCTGGGTTACGCTCTATTCTCGTAAATCCTATCTATGCAGGCGGGACACTGTATAACACAGTAGTTCATTCCAAAGGACATCGCAAACCCTTTGATGAATGGGAAGTGACATGGGGAACCCACGAGGATGAAGCGATTATCACCCGCGAGGAACACGAACGCATCAAGGCAATGATTCGCAGCAACCGGAATAACCGATGGGCTACCGAGCAAAAACACACTAACCCATTCGCCAACTTAGTTAAATGCGCTCATTGTGGGGCTGCTTATAGTCGCCAGTGCAAAAAATTGGTTAAACGCAAAGGTTTTGTTCGTCATCACTACCAATGCAGTTTTTATCGGACTGGTGCTTGTCATAATGGGCGGATGATTTCTTCCGATGAATTAGAAAAACAAGTGATTAACCATCTAGTTCGGGAGGCTGAACGATTAGCTGGACTGGTAGAACAAGAAGTTGATTCTTCAGAGGAATCACCAGAAATAAAGACACTTCGGGCATCTTTAAATACTCTGGAAGCATTGCCATCAAATCCAGCAATTGAAAAAGCTAAAGAGGATATGAGAATGCAGATAGCAACGGCTGTGGCGACGACAAGCAACGCATCCAAACAATACCTTATAGCTAAAGAGCGGATTGTTGTCGCATTTTCAAATCAGAGATACTGGCAAGGACTGGAGCCGCAGGACAAACAAGCTCTACTTAAAGGCTGTATTAAAAAGATAGTGGTAGATGCCAACCTGGTGACTGCGGTGGAGTTGCTGTACCTGCACTAAGCAGCCTTTTTTGATTTACGCTTGGTTGTGGCTTTCTTCTGTGGCTGCACCTGATGCACCTGAGCTTTTTGTAGTTCTAGCTCGCGTTGTTCAAATTCAACTACTGTTCGTGCGACCAATTCGGCTAGTGTTTCACGTCGTTTCATTTGAAGCGGCTCCATCATTACTTTAAAAATAGCTAGTAAACTAAAAAATTCTGTTAGCTACGAGCTTTTTGTATTGAGTAAAGGTTGCCTACTTGCTTCATTTAATAAAACGCTGTGACTAATTCTCTTTGTAAATTTTGCTTACTGCTCTGTGGTGCGATCGCAACAATTAATTTAGATTTTCCCGTAGTCTATAATTTACCTAAAGGGGATACTCTAAGCGTATTTAACAGTGACAAAAACGTGCAACTTCCGATAGTACTGATGCAACGAAAATCTCTTGCTACACTGTTTCATTTGAAAGTGTAACTAAAGGTAGTAATTATTGTATTTACTGACGTAGGCTAAATAAACATTTTGGTATCCGTGGGCAAAAAGGTATGGTAAGCGATCGCATGATTAAAGTTTTGACAATGGAAGTATGTGTAACCCTACTTAATCATTCGTGAGAAACAAGATACCCGATTTTTCAAATAAGCCGGGTATCTATAAATTTCAATTTTTACAAATCAAGTAATTTCTGGAGAGTTAATCGCAATTTGGTAATTGTACAGCAGTTTTAGCTGAGTGAATTACATAATCTAAGACTCAAAACCTGATATGGAGGCTGTTTTACTCCAGACTCGTGCTGTTATAGCAAACCGCAAAAAATCGCACTATTTGGTTACTAGAACCTCATCAAACGCAGTATTTACAGATACTTCCCTCCAAGCATCCAGGTCTCCTTTCATAAACTCCAGTGCATAATCAATAATCTCTACTGCATCTGCTCCCAAGGCTAATCTCTGTGGTGGGTTATCACTATCAACCACTTGAATCATTGCTAAAGCAGCTTTTTTGGGATCACCTGGTTGTTTCCCATGATCGTCTAACATGTCTTGACGACTTTTATTAACCAATTCCTTATAGTCATCTATTTGGCTGTCATTGGCAACAAAAGAACGTTTAATAAAATCTGTTTTAAAACTGCCAGGTTCAACTGCTGTGACTTTTATACCAAACGGTGCAACTTCAAAAGCTAATGAACCGGAAATTCCTTCTAGTGCCAGTTTACTACTGCCGTAAAATCCACCAGTTGGTTCTGCCATAAAGCAAGCTGTTGATGAAATATTCAAAATATGACCACTGCGTTGCTTTCGCATATGAGGTAGTACCGCTCGAAGCGTTTCTACAACACCAAAAAAGTTGGTTTCGAATTGGTAGCGAACTTCCTCATCACTAATTTCTTCAACTACCCCTCCAACCTTACATCCAGCATTATTAACAAGTACATCAATGCGTCCAAAGTTGGCAATTGCCTGTTTCACTGCTTCCCGTACCTCTTCGGGTTTCGTGACATCAAGTTGCAGCGCTAATGTCCGATCGGGAAAGCTTGCTGCTAAATCTTCTATCTGCTGTGGATTCCGTGCCGTTAGCACCACAGTCTCACCCCGTTCAAGCACTGTTTCTGCTAATGCTCGACCTAAGCCACTTGAGGTACCAGTGATAAACCATACTCGTGTCTGAGAAACTGATGATGTTACCATAGAAATTCTCCATTTTTAACAAGCGTTACTAAGCTAAAGGAAATTGAAATTGCAGCAGAAAAATGCTTATCTCTTGTGGAGTGGGCATACAAAGCCCACTCAGATACGCAATTTAAACGCACATCTGCCTAAATGTTGCCAGATGTTTCCTGCATCTTCTTCCGCAGACTAAGCGGCCTCATATCAGTCCAGACTTCTTTGATGTAATCCAGACATTCTTGCTTCAAACCATTTTTTCCAGCATCCTTCCAACCAACAGGGTTTTCGCGCTCAGATGGCCAAATGG
This sequence comes from Nostoc sp. ChiQUE02, assembly GCF_034531305.2. Lineage (NCBI taxonomy): Bacteria > Bacillati > Cyanobacteriota > Cyanophyceae > Nostocales > Nostocaceae > Nostoc > Nostoc sp. ChiQUE02. The sequence continues at coordinate 46,736 of NZ_JAVRBN020000036.1, read as the reverse complement.
AATACTGTTCTTCGTGATTAACTACAACTTTGTAAATTGTTGTGTCTTCTTTGTCGTCTTGATACATAATTGACCTCTTGATATTTAATTAAATATGACTTGCAATCTGGTACTAACTTAGTTAACTGCTACGGGAAAACTTCATTATTTTCCTAGTTCTATATCTGTTTATTTGCCCCTTCAAGCTTGAGTAAACTTAAATATTTAAATTCCAAAATTGTTAATACTAATACGATTAGCATAAAGAAAATATCTGCAAAAAACATTCCATAATATATGCCTCTTACACCTGAGATTCTTGAAAAGAATAATATCATTGGCACAGTTAAGATTATACTTTTTAACAAAATTACTGTTAAGACAGTTTTACCTTTGCCTATAGAGAGAAAAAGAGTATTGCTAAAAAATGCTAAAGGCCATATCGGCATTAATATACTGAGAATTCTAAAATTTAGCAGATCATCTTGTGTAAAATTAACTTCTGGCAAAATTAAACCTAAAAATGCCCTTGAATATAATTGTAAAGGCAACCAAATTAATATTAATAAAATAGTTCCAAGAATTGCAAAAGTCAAGTACGCTTTTTTGATCCTTCCATAATTTTTTGCGCCGTAATTAATTCCAATTATAGGTTGTAATGCTTGTGCAAAACCAATAATAGGAATAAATACAATTGAAGTCAGTTTTCCTGCTGCTCCAAAGAAAGCAATATCACTATTTGTTCCGTAGTAAGAGATTAAATTAAAAATTACAAAATCTTGAATCAATATTGTTACTGGATAAAATAATTCTGATATGCCAACGGATAATATTGCACGTAGTAAATCTATAGCGATCGCTATTTTTTTAAGATTAACTGGGATAGAACTTTTACCAGAAATGAAATAACCTAAGTTGACAATGCTATAAACAACCATCGCAATAACTGTCGCGAGAGCAATACCTTGAGTTCCCCAGTGGAATGCACTAATAAATATATAATTTAAGAAAATATTAACAATCACAAAAAGCCAGTCAAATATTGTAGCTAACCTAATTTTACCCTCTGATTTTATGACCCGGCTACAAGCTTCCCCTAGTATCAAAAATACTGAACCTAGTATATAAGTCCTAAAATATTTTGTACCTTCTGAAGCAACTTCACCGCTTCCCCCTATTAATAAAATTAATTCTTTACCAAAGCTGTAACCAATAATTGTGATGAACAATGAGATTGCAACACTCATCACAATTAAGTTGCCAAATATTTTAGACTGAGTTTTGATATCTCCAGAACCAATAGCTCGACTAAGAACAGAAGCAGAACCTACCCCAACTAACAGAGCAAATCCATTTATTATACTTGTAAATGGCAGTGCAAGTGAAATACCAGCTAAAGCAGCTTCACCAATGAATCGTCCTGCAAATAAAGCATCAATAAAAGTGTTTAAACTAAGCATCAATATCCCCAAAGTACTAGGAATTGATAACTTAAACATCAGCTTAACAAGATTACCTTGAAGGATTTCATTTGTAATTTGAGATTGTTTTTGTGAAGTCATTTTTTAGTTTTTGGATCATTTCTGTTTACTCAACCCTAACCAAACGGCTAACGCGATACTGCCTCACTGCTTCTAACTCCATCTCTTCTGCTGAGTTAAATGCACTTATGACCTCACCACAAATTTCTACTCTGGCTTCATAGGCACCTGATTTACTACCATCTGGAACTGCAAAATCAATACGAACTTCTGCCCAGTTAGCATCCTGTCCTTCAGCAACCTCTTCCATCGCCAGCACTTTGCCTGCTTTCAAGTAATCTAGCCAACTCCAACCAGACTGCATCCAAATTTCGCGTTCAGCACTTTGCTCAAATTCGCTTAAACCAGTCCATCCTCGGTAGTATTGACGCAAACCAGAAACTGAACCATTTCGCAGCACCAATAAATCCAATACATCTGGCTCTAGATGTCCCCACAAACATCCCTGGGGTAAATCAACTAAGGTAGGAGCAAATTGATGACCACCAAAATGAGTTGTTTGCCAGACTCTTAACTTTCCATTAGAAGCAGGAGCATATTCTTTACGTAATCGTCGATAGATGGGAGTCCCAAATCTGCCACAAGCAAGGTCAACTTGAGCATGGGTGCAAACCATGAGTTCGCGAATGTGACTCGTTTGTTGTTGATATTGCTGAAATTCCGATAAATCGTTGGGTTGTTGCATTAACTGCTTGAAGATTGCTGTCAGCAAAGCAGCGGCTTCGCTTTCTGGAACAACAAATTCTTGTTTCTCAAACTGAGAAAAAAGCTTTGCAGGGCGGTAGTAGTAAAACACGCGGATAAAGCCAGGATGAGAATACTCCCGGTCAGGAGCAATTAGCATCGGTTTCAACTTGACCCCATGCTTAAAAATTAACTCTTCAAATAAACCCATCAATGATTTAATCGTTGGATTTTCTTGAAATATTTCTTGCGGCCAAGGTTGCGGAACTTCCATAATCAACCAATGCTCATAAGTACCTGCTGTCCCAATTGGATCTTCTCCATTGGCTTTAGAAACCAAGGAACAAAAACGACAGTCACTTGTGAGAAGTTGGTGAGTATGTTGAGTTTGCATATTTACTATCTCTGTAGTTGTTCTTCAAAATGAATGAAATAGCGATAAATTACTAATCAAATCCCATTCCTTTTTGCATATCCTTATACAATTTGTCATAAAAATATTGATGCGGCACCAATCTTTTATACAAGGCATATAGCCGAAGTTGCCATGATGATTGTGTGACAAAATATTGTCTTTTAGGTTTTTGAGCTTCCAGAGCCTCCAAAATCGCATGTGTCACTTTTTCAGGTGGTAAACCTGTACTGCGATTGTCTTCTACTGCCCCTTGCATATATATTTTGTAATTCTTGCCATATATAGCTTTAGTTTCGGGCGACATATTAGCTAATGTTTCCTGATAACTAACTTCTACTTTGTCAGCCTGTTCTGGGGTTACTATTCCCCCTGGCAAGATGGAAATAACCTCAATTCCACTAGAAAATAATTCCATTCGTAAAGAATCTGTAATTGCCTCGATCGCAAATTTTGAAGCAGATAAAAGACTTCTATAAGGTAGAGCTAATCTGCCACAAATTCCACTGATATAGATAATTCGACCTTTGGCTTGTCGGATCATTGGTAAAAATGCTTGTGTAACTGCAATTTGACCGATAACATTTACTTCAAAATTCCATCTGATGTCATCTATTGGAATACATTCTAATGGACCATCTACTGCTACGACTGCATTATTAATTAATGCGAACAATCCTTCATCGCCAACCGCCAGTGAGACAAATTCCAAAGCAGATTTAATTTCTTCCGCTTTGGTGATGTCCATAATAATGGGAGTTAAATTACCAGATACAACCTGCTTTAGCGACTGTGCATCTCTCTCTGTGCGAACTCCGGCAAAAACGCGATACCCTTGCTTGGCCAGTAAAAGCGCGGTTACTCGACCTAAACCTGTGGATGTTCCTGTGATGACGACTGTGCCTTTATTACTCTGATTCATGTATTTTTATGCCCTGAAAAGGGTAAATTTAGAAATATGACGTATATCAACTGAATGAAAAACTAAATCTAAGGGCTAAAACAAGCTATAAACAAGTGGCTTTGACTATCTTCAATGTTTACGCTGTCCATGCATAACCATCTTTACACCACTCTTTGCATAACATTGCCCATCGTAATACCCTTGTGGTTCTGGCTGCTTGTTAACCAGCGCTAATTTATAGCTTGAAAGAATTGTTGCTAATACAAGCTTCATTTGAAATATAGAAAAAGACCCTGCAATACAACTACGAGCACCGCCACCAAATGGTATAAATTCATAAGCAGAGAATTTTTTTTCTAGAAAGCGCTCTGGCTTAAATTGTTTCGGCTCTGGGTATACATCTTCACGTTGATGTGTTGAGTAAATATTGGTAAATAGTTGTGTACCCGGAATTAACTCATAGCCCATAATCTCTACTGGAGACTCTACTATCCTCGCCACTGTGAACATCGGACTTGGGTAAATTCGCAAAACTTCATTACAAACAGCATTAAGATAGGGCAATGCAACAATACTCATTGGATCTGGGTTTTCACCAAGGCTATCGAGTTCCTCAAGCAGTCGCTCACGAACGTCTCTTAAATGATGAACCCAGTATAATAACCATGTAAGCGAATGTGTTGCACCATCCTTACTTCCTAATATAGGAAAAAACAGTAGATCGCGCACCTCTTCATCGCTTAATGGTTTACCTGTTTCATCACAAGCAAATATTAAATCAGACAGCATGTCAGTGCGTGAAAAATCTGCTTGCTTGCGTCGTTCTTGGACTTCATTATATAAAAATTGGAAAATTTCTTTCAGGAGGTACTTATGGTAACCCCACGGACTTAGCCCGCCTAAATCCAGTTGTGTAAAAGGAAGTTTTGTTGTTAGGTCAAACAGGGGAGATTTTTCATGTTTAATGCAAGACCTATATAGATGCTTGATTTTTTCATAGCGCTGTCCTTCTCGCAATCCAATCACAACCTCTATAGCTACTTGCAAGGTAATTTGTGATAACATTTCATGGGCAATAAAAGTTTTTCCGCTCGCCTGTTGACTAATAATTTTTTCCGTGACTTCACAAATACGTTTCCCACTAGCCTTCATCCGCTCTCCGTGGTAAGCCTTCATTAAGAGAGGACGACGATGTTTGTGAACTAAACCATTTGTATGAAGGATTCCTTTTTCTCCAATATGTCCGACTGTAATCGTGGGATCTCCTGAGGGATGACCAAAGATTGTGATTTCTTTGGTATTAGTTAAATACTGCTTTATGCCTAAGGGATTGCAGACGTAAACTATTGGTGTAGAACCAGACATTATGGTGATAATATCGCCATAGCGTTTGTAAATATTATCTAAACAGCCAAGCGGATTAGCTGCTAGCTGCTGACCTAGCAGCAACAAGGGTGTTTTCAATACTGGTGGTAGTGTCATAAATCTTATTTACTCCTATAATTTATAGATATTTAACCGGAAAAAAAATTTATAAATCACAAGTTTCAGAAATATATATTATGAATTAAAAATCAAATTCACTAGCTAAACCAAACCAACAGCTAATGGCTGAGACTTTCCTTGATCTTGACGCCGACCACGCATAATCATTTTCACGCCACTTGCAGGGGAACAAATCAATCCTGCAAATTTAGGACGTTCTGGACGCTGACTGACCAACTCTAATTGATAGCGTGAAAGAATAGTTGCCAATACAAGTTTCATTTCAAATAGGGCAAAAGTCCCACCAATACACACACGAGAACCGCCACCAAATGGCATAAATTCATAAGGAGAAAATTGTTTTTCTAAAAAGCGCTCTGGCTGAAATTCTTTTGGCTTTGGATATAAATCATCACGCTGATGGGTTGAATAAATATTGCCAAGAAGTATCGTACCGGAATGCAGTTTGTAGCCCATTAACTCAATTGGAGATTCTACCAACCTGGGAAATGTAAACAATTGGGTTGGGTAAATTCGCAAAACTTCATTACAAACAGCACTTAGGTAGGGGAGTGCAACAATGCTCATGGGGTCTGGGTTTTGACCAAGACTATCAAGTTCTTCTAGTAGTTGCTCCCGAACAGCCTTTAAACGGTGAATCCAGTACAAAGACCAACTAATAGCAGTTCCGGAAGCATCACCAGCTGCAAATATAGGCGATAATAAAAGGTCACGCACCTCTTCATCGTTTAATCTTTCGCCTGTTTCATCACAAGCAAATATCAGATCGCAAAGTATATCAGTGCGTGAAATATCTGCTTGCTGGCGACGTTCTTTAACCTCAGTAGATAGCAATTGAAAAAGTTCTCGCCGTAGGTGAAGGAGGTATCCCTGTGGACTCCATCGACCTAAATCTTTTTCTTGGAAAATATTGCTAAAAATCTTAACTATAAGAGATTGTCTATCGAGTTTAAGCAAAGATGCAAATAAATGCTTAATTTTGTCATAGCGCTCTCCTTCATGTAAACCGATTACCCGCTCTATACCCACTTGAAAGGTAATATCTTCAATGACCGGGTATGCAACGAAAGGTTTTCCAACTACCTGCTTACTCATCATCTTTTCTGTGAGTTCGCAGATACCTCGCCCACAGGCTTGCATCCGCGCTCCATGAAAAGCTTGCATTAGGAGCTTGCGCCGATTTTTATGAATTAAACCATCAAGTTGCAGGACTCCTTTCTTTCCAGTTATGAAGGCGAAATCTCGATTCAATGCACCGCTAGCTGTAATTTCCTTGGTATTTGTGAAAATCTCTTTTATCCCTAAAGGATTGCTGATATAAACAATTGGTGTAGAACCAGACATTACAGTAACGATATCACCATAACGTTTGGAAATAGCATCCAAATAGCCAAAGGGATTAACCTCGAATTGCAGACCTAGCAACCATAAGGGTGTTTTCGGTCCTGGGGGTAGTTTCATCAGTCTTTTTTACTCCCATTATTTGTTACATTGCACACAGCATGATCGATACAATTTCTCAGATGTTTAGCTAATTCTTGAATATGAGGCTCAACGAAAATAGAGAAATGATCGCCAGAAACTTCAATTACTTGAATAGCTTGACTAGAATATTTACCCCAACCTAATAAGGGGTCATCAGTATTCCATTCTGGATTGTCAAAGTCATGAATAATTTCCTCCTTCGCTCGAAATAGAGTTATGGGCTGAGGATAAAGTAGCGGAACATAATTTCGCATGGCTTGGACATCAGATTTGAACAGTTTGTAATAGCCAATAAAATCTTTAATTTCTGTATCGCTAAAGATGAAATTTGCTTTTTCGTTAATCAAATCAAGTTGCTCATTTAGTGGTAAAACTCTCAGTTCCTCAAAAGGAATTGAAAAGTCTATATTATTATCAGTTTTTATTGATTCAGCCATGCGGAGTAAAAATTTTGCATCATCATCTTTTGTAGATTCAATGCGTGTTTCTGAGAGGATGGCATCGATAACAACTAGCAAATCTACCTTTTCACCCTGTCTTTGTAATTGCTGGGCCATTTCAAAAGCAAGTACACCGCCGTAACAATGACCACCTAACAGATAAGGTCCATTGGGTTGTACTTTACGAATTTCTTGGAGGTACTTATTTGCTGTCTCTTCTAGTAAGGTAATTTCAGGTTCTTCTTCGCCAGGGGTATGTTCCAAGGCATAAAATGGATAATCTTCACCAAGTCTTCTCGATAAGTTAAAGTAGTTATTAATACCTCCACCAGCACCATGCATACAAAAGAAAGGTGTCTTGGAACCAGAAGAGTTAATGACTACAAGAGGAGAATTAGAACTTTTGTGCGATCGCTGACTGACAATGGGAGCGAGTTTCTCAATTGTGGGATTTTCAAAAAGAGTAGATAGGGTAAGATTATGCCCGAATTTATCTTGAATTTGAGCCATTAAGCGTACAGCCAAAAATGAGTGACCCCCCAAATCAAAGAAGTTATCTGTTACCCCAATATGGTTAGTATTTAGGAGATTTTCCCACAATTTTACTAATGATAATTCTGCAAAATTTCGAGGAGCAATGAAGGATTTAGTAGTATTTGTCCGAATAACCTCATCTGTGCGAAGAGAACGCTTGTCTACTTTACCATTAGGTGTAAGTGGGAGTGCATCTAACACCACAAAGGCAGATGGTAGCATATAATTAGGTAATTTCTGTTGCAAATAAGGCGAAATTTGTGCAGCAATGTCGTGTTTATCTGTAACAACATAGGCAATCAAAGTTTGATTTTGCTGAGTATCATTGTCGGCAATTACAACCGATTCTTGCACATCTGGATGTTGTGTAATAGCTGTAGCAATTTCACCCAATTCGACTCGAAAACCTCTGATTTTTACTTGTTCATCATGGCGGCCCAAATACTCAATATTACTATCATTAAGATAACGTACTAAATCGCCTGTTTTGTAAAGCTTTGTTTGGGTAACAAAGGGATTATCGATAAATCTTTCCTGGCTTAATTCAAGACGATGTAAATAACCTTTTGCTAATCCGTCACCACCGATATAAAGTTCGCCAATAACTCCTATAGGTATTGGTTGTAAATCGTGATTTAACACATAAACTTGAGTATTATCAATAGGACGACCGATAGGTACGCTGTTTGCTTGGTCTGATAACAAACTGGTGTCGTAGTAAGTGGCATTGGCGGAAACTTCTGATGAGCCGTAAAGGTTGATTAGTTTTGCAAATGGTACTAATTCTCGGAAATTTTTAGCTAATTTAACAGACAGTGCTTCTCCGCTAGTTATCCAAAGTTTTACTTGTGATAATTTATTGGTCAAATGACTGTAATTATCTAAAAGTAAACGTAGTAGTGACGGCACAAGTATAATACGGGTAACTTTGTAATGCGCCAGAGCTTCTATAAATAACTGTGGGTCTAGTACAGTTGCATTGCTAATAATTAGAGTAGGAATTCCTTTAAGTAAAGGAGCAAAAATTTCCCATACAGAATCTACAAAGCTAATAGCTGTTTTCTGACAACAAACTTCTCCTGGGGTGAAAGGATAAGTTTTCCATAGCCAGTGTAAGCCATTGACTGTACCGCGATGAGTGCCAAGAACGCCTTTAGGAGTTCCAGTTGAGCCAGAAGTGTAAATAATATAGGCGAGATTGTCAGCTTTTGAGATATTAATGAGATTTTCTGGACTTTCTTGAGCAATTTGATCTTTGTGGATATCCAAGCAAACAGTTTTAGCTGAAAATAATGATAGTTTTTCTAATATTTCCTGGTGGCTAATTAATACTGATGCTTGAGAATCAGAGAGCATAAAATTCAGACGCTCAACTGGATAACTTGGATCAAGGGGAATGTATGCACCTCCAGCTTTGAGGATAGCTAAAATTCCCACCACCATGTCTACAGTGCGTTCAAGACATAAAGCAACTAGTGTTTCTTTTGTTACACCCTGTTTTTGTAAATAATGTGCAAGCTGATTAACTTTTTGGTTAAGTTGACGATAGGTAACTTTTTCTGACTCACTAATTAATGCCAAAGAGTCAGGTGTTAGTTCAACTTGCTGCTCAAATAATTGATGCAGAGGTGTATCTTGATAGTCTGCATGAGTTTGATTAAATTTAAATAATAATTGTTCTTGCTCAGAAGCAGTTAGTAGCGGTAATTGACAGATGCGTTGCTCTGGATTAGCAACAATATTTTGTAATAAAGTCTGGTAGTTGTTAATAAATTGGGTAATTGTTGTTGAATCAAAAATATCTGTATTGTACTCCAAACATCCTGTTAATCCCTCTGGGGATTCAAACATCGACAGGAAAATATCAAGTTGAGATGTACCGCTATCAAAATCTAAAGCACGTAAGGTTAATCCAGATACTTCCTGCACAGACATTGGAGTATTTTGCAGGACAAACATGACTTCATAAAGTGGATTTCGGCTTAAGTCTCGTTCAGGTTGTAATTCTTCTACAAGCATTTCAAAAGGCAAATCTTGATGTGCATAAGCATTGAGAGTCACCTCACGGACTTGATGTAGAAGTTCGCAGAAAGTGGGATTACCACTGAGGTTATTACGCAATACCAGAGTATTAACAAACAAACCCAACATTCCTTCTAATTCGGCTCGGTTCCGGTTGGCAATTGGAGAACCAATTACAATATCTTTTTGGTCTGTGTAGCGATATAATAGTATGTTAAATGCTGCCAGCAAACTCATAAATAAAGTTGCATCTTCTCGCTGACTTAATTGTTTGAGTGCATTAGTCAGGACTGTTGAAAATGTAAAATATTGCTTGGCACCAGCAAAAGTTGTGACGCTAGGTCGCGGACGGTCTGTGGGTAATTGTAGTACAGGAAGCTCACCGCTTAGTTGTTGCCTCCAGTAATTTAATTTGGTCGCGAGGAATTCACCTTGGATGCGATCGCGTTGCCAAATTGCAAAATCCGCATACTGAATCGGGAGTTCGGGTAAAGGAGAAGGCTGATTTGTAGAGAAAGCCGCATACAGCGTTGACAACTCCCGCAAGAAAACACCACAAGACCATCCATCCGTGATGATGTGGTGCATGGTAACAAGTAAAATGTGTTCTACTTCACTCAAGCGTAGTAAATTTGCTCTAACTAAAAGTTCTTTAGCTAAATTAAAGGGTTTTGTTGCTGACTCGGCTACAAGTTGTTTAACTTCTGCTTCCCAATTTTTACCAGACAAATGCTCAAGATTAATAATAGGTAAATCCCAACTTGACCGTGGTGAAATTTTCTGTACTGGCTCTCCATTAATAACTGTAAAATATGTGCGCCAAATTTCGTGACGTCTGAGAATTTCATTCAGACTTTGTTGAAGTGCTGTAATATTTAGTTGTCCTTTTATATGAAAAGCAATAGGAATATTGTAAAAAGAACTCCCGCGGTAAAGTTGGTCAATAAACCATAGTCTTTGTTGAGAAAAAGATAAGGTAATATTATTGAATTGCTGTCGCTTGGGAATAGTATCAGCTTGAAATTTTCCTCCCTTCCATTTTTCCAAGAGAGCTTTTTTTGCAGGTGATAAATTAGAGCGCGGTTTATCCATTGTTAATATTTAACTAAAAGTTATTAATTGCGATCGCAATCTTAATTAATTTATGAACGTACTTGTAAGGTAACAGGAGATTCTTACAAAAACTCTTATTTTAAACTCTTTCTCTGCGTCTCTGTGTGAGATAAAAAACATTTAATTTCACGCAAAGCCGCAGAAAGGAGAGACAAAATAAATCTTGAGCGTTCACAAAGAATTTAGGATTTTTTTATTACTGAAGAGAGGCTTTCTGGCAAACAAAACAAGCTATGTCTTCGCTCTCTCCAAAGTCTCTGGTATTATAATAATTAAATTGTGTAAAGCCCGCATCTTTTAAAGCTGACTCAACTTCTTCTAGAAAATGGTCTTTCCTTAACCAAACAGTGTCTGAACGCTTCCAATGTTTTTCTACTAATTCAAAACCTGTGACTTTGATTTCCCACATCCTCTCTTCTGGTTTGTAATAGAATAACTCTATCAATGAGCATTTATCGTTAACACTGACAATATTAAAATTGTTTTTCTTAGCAGCTTCATGTAGCCAATCTGTTATTGGTATATTGAACACAAACATACCACCATCTTTAAGTGCGGCATATACGTTTTTGAATACCATTTTCAATTCTTGATTATTTTGGATAAAATGGAGAACATCATTTCCCAAAGCTGCATCAAAGATGGATGGTAACTCAAAATTACGTATATCACTAAGGATAAATTCGCTTTCAGGCGCGTTTTTTCTAGCGTAGTTTAGCAGCCCTTCAGAAGCATCTATTCCAGTAACTTTATATCCTCTAATGTTAAGCTGTTGTGCTAAATATCCAGAACCGCAACCGAGTTCAAGAATATGCGCTCCCGCAGGAAGTTGCGATAAAAATATTTGATCTAAAGCAGGTATTATACCTGCTAGCAAATCTTCAGGTGTATTCTTAAACTCATTCTGTAAACGAGCAATCGGTTCATAGTTGGGAAGATTATTTAGCAGAGACATAGACTATTTTTCCTGTTGTAAAATGAAGGTTTCCAATGAAATAATTTAGATACTATTTCTTTAGTATGCTTGAAAGTTGTATACAAGGCATATCATTTATATATTTGTGCCAACTGATTCCGGATATCCTAAAATGTAGGTCAATATCTGTTAACCAAAAGAGCTTCTACCTCTTCTTCAGATAATTCTTCTATTTTTTCCAACAGAAGTTGCTCAATCATTTCTGCTTGTTTCGCTGGTATCATTGCTTGCAATAAAAGGTCACGCAGTGGTAAATCTACGGGGAATTTTGCTCGTAATCGAGAAACTAGTTGAGTTGCAATGAGAGAGTCTCCTCCTAACTCATAGAAGTTGTCAAAAATGCCAACTTCTGCAATCCCAAGTACCTCTTGCCATATTTCTGTAATTTGTTTTTCCAATTCATTTGTCGGAGCAACATAGGAATTACTCAGTTGAGGTCTGGAATAGTGGGGGGATGAATTTAATTGATTAGAAGATTGTGAATTTGCTGAATAATCAAGGTTAAATGCATAATTATGCCGAGTATTTATATCTACTGTAGAAACAACAATTTGAGTTCCTTTCTCTAGAGAGAATATTCTTTTAAATACTTCTATACTTTCTGCTGGAGTAATGGCTAATTCTACTCCAGATGCCTGTTGTATCGTTTTTCTATCTTCGGCAATATTTAGTTGTAATTTATCCCAATTTATAGTATACCACGGCAAATAACTATTTCGATTTTGTTGGTTAGTAAAGGTATCTATAAAATGGTTTACTGCCGAATATAAAGATAACCCAAATCCTCCTAATATAGAAGACAATGAAGAAAAAACGATACAAAAGTCTAACTTTTGTTTTTGTAAAATTTGTTCTAATACATTAATTTTACGACATTGAAAGTCGAACACGTTTTTTAATTCTAGTTTACCAATTTCTGGAATCGAACCAAATATTTTTTCATGCGTGATTCCAGTTGAATAAATAACCCCGTTAATTTCGCCAATATTATTAGATGAAAAGCTTTGATATATTTGTTCATAATTAGTTGGATCTGCACGCATTACCAAAAATTTTGCACCTAATTTTTCTAATGCTAGCAATTGTTGAATTTTGTAACTCACTTCATTTTCTTGAGTGTGAGTTACAAGCCATTGGGAGAAATCATCCTTTTCTGGAAAAGCTAAATCTTCGATAAATATGAGTTTTGCTTGTAGAGTTTTTACTAAATATTCTGCAAGCACAATTTCAATACTTTCTATTCCACCAGGGAAAAGATAAATACCCTGTTTTCTCAATGGTATTTTTTCTTCAACTACTGGCTCTAAGTGAACTGGCTCAAATATCTGTACCCAACGGTAGGAACCACGATAAGCAACAACTAAGTCTGAGGATGAAGATGTTAACTCGCTTAAAAGTTTCCCAATAATATTACTTTCATAGTCGCCTTGTTGTTTCTCTACATCTAGGTGCTTAGTTAAAGCAATATCAATACTCCGACAAGTTATATTAGGATATTCTTGAGATATTACCTTACATAAACCTAACACCGTTGCTTTCTCTGGATCTAAAATTTCATTTCCATTAACTTCTTGAATATTATTAGATATAACCCAAAGTTGCAAGCTTTCATTAGTTTTCAGCTTTCTTAGGCTTTGTGCTAAAAATAGCAGACTACTGAATTCTAAATATTCACCTATTTTTTTAGTTTCAAGACTATTTATGGTCCATAAATATGCTATATTTTGTGGGATTTCCTCGAAGGAAATTAATTCTTCAAATAATAAATTATAGTCTTGAACTATGCATGGATTGATTGTATAAATGTCTTCAGCAAGTTTATTAAAAGCTTCTCCACGCTTAACTATAATTATATTTTTTTCTTTAGTTTTTAATGCATTAATTAATTTTTCGCTTACACCAAAAGCATCAACAAAAAATAACCATTTTTCTTGGGTGGATTCTGGTTTATAAGAGGTTGATTGAGCGAGTACAGAGCGTTTCCATGAAGGGACATAGAACCAGTCTGTAATATCTTGCTTATTATCTAATGTTGCTGGCTTATTCTTTAAAGAAGGTGATGGAGATTTCGCATCAATCCAGTATCTTTGACGTTCAAAAGGATAGGTAGGTAAAGGTAAACGATGACGCTGCTCGTGGGTATAAAATCCTGACCAATCTATATCGACACCAAAAAGCCATAACTTACCTAATGTCTGCAACAAATAGCTCACATCCGATTCTTGCTTTTTAATATGACCTAAAGAAGTCAGTACACGTTGTTTAGCATTGATATCTAAATGCTGTGTGGTAAACGTGCTTAAAGTTCGTCCCGGCCCCACTTCCAGAAAAACACCTGCAAACTGCTCTAAGAGTTGAGATATGCCATCGGAAAATCTCACGGTTTGTCTTAAATGTTGGCTCCAGTAGTTAGGATTTGTGGCTTGTGCATCTGTAATCCAACTACCAGTCACATTGGAAATAAAGCCGATGCGGGGTGGATTCAGTTGAACTGTTTTTAGCAATTGCACAAACTCTTCTAATATTGGTGACATCATTTGCGAATGGAATGCATGAGATGTATGCAACAGCCGACATTCAACCCCTTGAGAGGATAATTGGTTTTTTAGGGTGGCGATCGCTTCCTTTGCCCCAGAAACTACACATGAAGTCCGAGTGTTAATCGCTGCAATTTCTAGAGAGTTTTTATACAACGTCTGTGCATCCAACAGCGATCGCACCTCTTTTTCTGGAAGTGGGATTGCCAGCATACTCCCTGGAGGTAACTGTTGCATCAGTTGTCCCCTTTTTGCCACAATGGATACGGCATCTTCGAGAGAAAATACACCTGCGATCGCTGCTGCGACATATTCCCCGATACTATGACCTATCATTGCTTCTGGACGCACTCCCCAAGACATCCATAACTGAGCCAGGGCGTATTCAATCACAAATAACGCTGGTTGAGTGAAGGCTGTTTGTTGTAATTTTTGGCTAGCCGCTTCAATTTCTTCTGGCTCTGGAAAGAGTAGATGGCGAATATCAAGACCAAGATGAGGTTGCAAAATTTTGGCGCAAGTATCTACATGTTTGCGATATGTCGCTTCAACTTCGTATAGTTCCCGGCTCATGTTTGCATATTGCGATCCTTGTCCTGAAAACATGAAAATGACTGGCTGTTCTCTATGCTCCTGACATACAGTAAAAATCCGTTCCTGCTCCTGTGTTTCTAAAATACTTATAGCATCTTGAACACTCTGGCACACCAATATTCGACGATGGTTAAAAGCTCTACGACCGACTTTTAAAGTATAAGCAACATTAGCTAAATTTATATCTGTATGTTGTTTTAAATACGCTGCCAAATTGGTTGTTGCAGTTTCTAAGGCTGTGCTAGTTTTGGCTGAAATTAACAACAATTGCCAAGGTCTAGACTCATCCAAATATTCAATTTCTGGGGCTTCTTCCAGAATCACATGGGCATTAGTTCCACCAAAACCTAAAGAACTAATCCCTGCTCTCCGAGGAGTATTGTTAGTTTTCCATTCGGTAAGTTTAGTATTAACGTAGAAAGGACTGTTTACAAAATCAATCTCAGGATTGGGAACTTCAAAATTGAGGCTAGGAGGGATTTTTTTATATTTTAATGCTTGTACAGTTTTGATTAGACTTGCTATAC
This sequence comes from Nostoc sp. ChiQUE02, assembly GCF_034531305.2. NCBI lineage: Bacteria > Bacillati > Cyanobacteriota > Cyanophyceae > Nostocales > Nostocaceae > Nostoc > Nostoc sp. ChiQUE02. The sequence continues at coordinate 31,482 of NZ_JAVRBN020000036.1, read as the reverse complement.
CAGCGGCTATATCTAAATGTCCGATATTTGGTTTTACTGAACCGATAGCGCAGAAGCCATTTCTTTGTGTAAAAGCACGAAAAGCCTTAGTGAGTGCAGCAATTTCCACTGGATCTCCAGCAGCTGTTCCAGTTCCATGAGTTTCTATATAGGAAATATCATCAGCATCTATTCCAGCATTTGCCAGAGCTTCTACAATAACTTCAGCCTGACCATTTACACTAGGTGCTGTATAGCTAACTTTCAAAGAACCGTCATTGTTGATTGCTGAACCTTTAATAACTGCATGAATAAAATCTTTATCTGCGATAGCATCTTTTAATCTTTTTAAAACGACTATTCCAAGTCCACTGCCGAAAACAGTACCCTGTGCTTTAGCATCGAAGGCTCGACAATGACCATCAGGAGATAAAATTCCGTCCTCCTCATAGAAATAACCTGACTTTTGGGGAACTATAATTGTAACCCCACCAGCTAAAGCGATATCACACTCTTCATCTAGCAGACTTTTGCCGGCTAAGTGTAAAGCAACTAATGAAGTAGAACAGTAAGTTTGGATTCCTACACTTGGCCCTTTTAAATTTAATTTATATGAGACATTGGTAGTCAAAAAATCTTTATTAAAAGTATAGTTATTGGAAATATCTTTGGAATTAACGTTTTTATATATATTATTAAAAAAATAAGTGTTTGTACTAACACCAGCATAAACTCCAATCAAACCTTCATAAGTTTCTGGGTCATATCCAGCATTTTCAAGAGCTTCCCAGGCACATTCTATAAAGAGGCGATGTTGGGGATCAATTAGTTCAGCTTCTCTAGGAGTGTAACCAAAGAACCTCGCATCAAAATACTCAATATCTTCTAATATAGGTGCTGCTTTAACATAATTATGGTCGTGTAAAACTTCCTTGTCAAGATTTGAATCTGCTAAATCATCATTAGAAAAAAATGAAATAGATTCAACTTTATTTTGGAGATTATGCCAAAATTCATCGATATTCTTTGCACCAGGTAAACGGCCAGACATTCCCACTATTGCTATATCTGGATTTGCTGTTTGTTCTTGTAATATTTCGGTATCCATGATTTTATTAACTAGATAAATTACTTTTTGTTTTAGTTTATTTGCATTTTCATCTGTCTTCTTCTTTGTCCTCTACTTAGCCTTTGCTCAAAACCATTTTCCTGAGAGTCTTCAGGAGTGAAATTTTTCGCCATAGAGCCTATGTTTGGGCATTCATAAAGTTTTGCAATGGACAAATTTGAATTAAATGCCTTATTTACGATTGTAATAAGTTGAATACCTATGAGGGAATCACCACCAAGCTCAAAGAAATTATCATAAATTCCTATCTTTTCAATTCCAATAACTTCTTGCCAAATGTCAACTAGCTTTTGCTCATTTTTATTTCGCGTAGCCACATAATCGTTACTGAGTTCCGGTCGGGGATATTTTAATTTGGATGAATTAACAGTTTCCAAAAAATCTAGGGCTAGTGTTTTGTTGTCATAGTTATACTGTTTGAGTACATCCAATAAGTCAGAGGTAGATATTACAACTTGAGGCATTGTATTTCCCAAAATACGGTTAAACACATCAACACCTTCATTAGGTAATATACCTAGTTTAATATTTTCTAGTCGCAATTCTTGGAGTCGGTGGGGTAATTCTGTGTTTACTGCCATCCCAACTTCTTGCCAAGTATCCCAGTTAATGCTAGTAGTAAATCGACCCTGCTTTACAGCGTTGCTGTGAGCAAAAGCATCAAGAAAAGCATTGGCAGCACAATAGTCAACCTGTCCAAATTCCGCTACAATTGAGCTATTTGATGATACTAAAATAAAGAAATCTAACTCAATATCTTTGACAATTGAATCAATAACTATTGTCCCTTTTACCTTCGGAGTCAGAATACTTTCTGCTTCTTCTGGAGTTTTTCGCTGTATTACACCGCCTCCAGGAACTCCAGCGGCGTGAATAACACCATTTAGTTGACCAAATTGTTGTTGAGCTTGAGCGATCGCACTTTGCATTTGTTCTATATTGCTGACATCAGCAGCGATCGCCAAAACGTCTGCACCCAAGTCTTCAAGTTCTTGAACTTTGCGAATCTTGCAGCTAGTACTATCAGTTTCATCGTGAGTGGACAGCCATTGAGACCACTCATCTTTTTTGGGTAAAGCAGAACGTCCTACTAACAGTAGTTTTGCTTGTACAGTCCGAGCTAAGTATTCTGCCAAAACAAGTCCGATACCTCCGAGTCCACCTGTAATTAAATAGACTCCTCTTTCTCGTAGTGGAGGCTTTTCAATTTTAGCTTTATCAAAACGTACTGGCTCAAAACTCTGCACCCAACGATTCAAACCTCGATAAGCGATTAACCTTTCCGAATTCTCAACCGTCAGTTCTGCCAGTAATTTTTCTACAAGTTTCTCTTCTTGCCAACTGCTGTTAGCAGGAAAGATAACATCAATACTACGACAGTTAATATTTGCATATTCTTGAGAAATAACTTTAATTGGTCCGATTAAAGTGGCTTTCTCTGGACAAAGCGCTTCAGTTCCTGTCACTGGCTGTAGGTTGTTAGAAATGACTGTGATTTGAAAATTATTACTAGTTTCTCGTCTTCCCAAAGCTTGGGCAATAAATAATAAACTATAAAATCCCTTTATTTGTGCTTGTTCTAGTTCTGCCATTTTTAATTCATCGTCACTGTTACTTGTAACATTCCATAAATGAACTATCGTTTTTGGCAACTTGTTTGTTCTGAGCAATTCTTGGAATAAAACATCGTAATTCTGATTAATTTCTGGATTAATAGTATATTCAAACTCGCCTATTATGCTAAATTTATCACCGATTTTGACGGTAATTACATCTTGGTTTTGTTTTTTTAATTGTTTTACCAACTTGATACCCAAGCCGCACTCATCGATAAATACCAAAGTGCAAGATTTTTCAGTTACTAATTCTTGGCTATCAAGTTCGACTGGAGGTAAAGAAGGCTTCCAAAAAGGAAGATAAAACCAGTCGGCTATATCAGGTTTTTTAGCTAGTGATACTATATGAGCATCATCTTTGCCTTGCTTTTTCGCCTCAATCCAGTATCTTTGTCGTTCAAAGGGATAGGTAGGTAAAGGTAGACGATGACGCTGTTCTTCGGTATAAAACCCCGACCAATCTATATCGACACCAAAAAGCCACAACTGCCCTAATGTCTGCAACAAATAGCTCACATCTGATTGTTGCTCTTTGATATGGGGTAAGGAAGTCAGTACATGTTGTTTGGCATTGATATCTAAATGTTGTTTGGTTAATGTGCTTAAATTTTGTCCCGGCCCCACTTCTAGAAAAACACCTTCAAACTGCTCTAACAAGTGAGAAATACTATCGGAAAACTTCACAGTTTGTTGTAAATTTTGGCTCCAATAATTGGGATTGGTGGCTTGTGCATCTGTAATCCAACTACCAGTCTCATTGGAAATAAAGCGAATACCTGGTGGATTGAGTTGAATTTTTGTGAGCGATCGCAGTTGTCCCCTGTTTGCTACAATGAATACGGCATCTTCAAGAGAAAATACACCTGCGATCGCAGCTGCGACATATTCTCCGATACCTTCACCAATCATTGCTTCTGGGCGCACTCCCCATGAGATCAATAACTCAGCCAGGGCATACTCAATCACAAATAAAGCTGGTTGGGTGAGCGCTGTTTGTTGTAGTTGTTGGTTAGCCGCTTCAATTTCTTCTGATGGAAAGAGTAGATGACGGATATCAAGACCGAGGTGGGGTTGCAAAATTTTGGCGCAAGCATCTATATGTCTGCGATATATTGGTTCGACTTCGTATAGTTCCCGACCCATGTTTGCATATTGTGACCCTTGTCCTGAAAACATGAAGATGACAGAGCAACGACTTGGTTTCCAGTGGTAACTAAAAACACGTTGTGGGTCTTCATTCTTAAGTAATCTGACTGCATCATTCACGTCTTGACAAACTACCAACCACCGATGGTCAAAAGCTCGACGGCCTACTTGTAGAGTGTAAGCGACATCAGGTAGGTTGATATTGGGATGTTGCTGAAAGTAAGTAGCTAAATTTGCAGTCGCACTTTCTAAGGCTGTGCTAGTTTTGGCTGAGAGTAACAGTAATTGCCAAGGGCGAGAAGCACTGGATGCTTCAATTACTGGAGCTTCTTCCAAGATTACATGAGCATTAGTCCCGCCAACCCCAAAAGAACTTACACCTGCTCTGCGAGGTAACCCGTTAGTTTTCCACTCTGATAATTTGGTGTTGACGTAGAAGGGGCTGTTGGCAAAGTCTATCTCTGGGTTGGGTTTTTCAAAGTGTAAGCTAGGGGGTATTTGTTTATGTTTTAATGCGAGGACTGTTTTAATTAAACCTGTTACACCAGCTGCTGTATCCAGATGCCCAATATTGCTTTTTACTGAACCAATAGCGCAAAAGCCTTTTTTATTTGTACTAGCACGAAAAGCTTGTGTGAGAGCCTTGATTTCAATCGGGTCTCCTAAGGGAGTTGCAGTTCCATGAGCTTCAATATAAGAAATAGTATCGGGTTCTACATCAGCTAAAGCAAGTGCTTCTAAAATTACTTCTCTTTGACCATTAACACTAGGCGCTGTATAACCAACTTTTAAAGAGCCATCGTTATTGATAGCTGAACCTTTAATTACAGCATTAATAAAATCTCCATCAGCAACAGCATCAGCCAATCGTTTCAATACAACAATTCCCAAGCCATCGCCAAATATTGTTCCTTTAGCTTTAGCATCAAAAGACCGACAATGTCCGTCAGGTGAACAAAGAACTCCTTCTTGATATTGATAACCAGATTTTTGAGGTAGCTTTGCTATGGAAACACCACCAGCCAAAGCTATATCACTTTCTCCATTTAGTAAACTTTGACAGGCTAAATGTACAGCTATTAATGATGTAGAGCAGTTATTCTGAACATTTATACTTGGCCCGGTAAGATTTAACTTGTAAGAAGTTTGCGTACTTAAGTTATCTTTTTCATTACCAATAAAAAGATTTAAAGCATCTACCGAATGCATTAAATCTTGGTTTGAATATAAGTTCGTAAATAAATAATTACTGTTAGTGACACCAGCATAAACCCCAATTTTGCCTTTGTATGATTCCGAATCATAACCCGCAGATTCTAAAGCTTCCCAGGCAGACTCTAAAAAGATCCGATGTTGTGGGTCTGTGATTTCAGCGTCTCTAGGAGTAAATCCAAAAAATGCAGCATCAAATAACTCGATACCTTCCACTATGCTGCTGGCTTTAACATAATTTGGGTCATTGAGCAAAGTTGGCTCTATACCCGAAGCTAGCAGTTCTTCATCTGTAAAATGAGAAATTGACTCCACTCCATCTCGCAAATTTTCCCAAAACTTCTCAACATTGTTTGCGCCTGCAAAGCGGCCATTTATGCCAATGATGGCTATTTCATCGTTATCATCAAAGTTATTAAATTCCTGAGAGTTATTCATTGCAAAAATACCTAATGAAAATTATTTACAGCATCTACGCTAGGCTCTGAGTGGCTTCTAAAGAATCTGATATTGATAAATCTAAAGCAATCTGAATTTGGTCATTTAGTACTGCATCAATATCATCTTGAGTCGTGAGCGGATTGGCGATTACCGCACGAAGCGCAGTCACTGAAATTTCTTCTGCTAAACAGGTAATTGTTTTTGTTGTCCGCGAGATAAAAGTACGACCAGCTTGACGTTGAGTTTTTTGTAGGCGCTCATTGAATATATTGATTTGTTGATTATCAGTTTCTGTTAGTTGCTTTTTAACTGCAAGTTCTCTGAAAGATTCCGGGATGTAGCGGTAAAGAAGAAGATTTATATCCGGTTGAGATAGTAACTCAAATTCGGACATAGTACTAATTCGAGCAGCCATATATTGTGTCTTCTCAATGCCTGCATCAATTAAAAATTCATAACCTTTAAGCCCTATCAGATGTAGTCCAGCATGTAAAAATAATGCCATACCAGCTCGAGAACCTTCTAAAGCGCGTTTACCCAAATCGAATGAACCCTTACGCATGGTATAGCTAGCATTTTTTTCAATCGATGAAGCTAAGTATGGTTCACGCATAAATACCATACCAATACCCATAGGTAAATACAGCTGTTTATGTCCATCAATTGTGACTGAATCAGCGCGTTCAATACCAACAAGCTTTTGTCGATGTTGTTCAGAAAATATGAGTGGGCCACCCCAAGCTGCATCTACATGAAAATGAATATTTGCACCTTGGGCAATCTCTGCAATGTCTAAAAGTGAATCTATGTTACCAGAATCTGTAGTACCAGCAACGCCTACGATCGCAATAATATGCAAATTTTTGGACTGACAATCTGCAACAGCCTGACGTAAAGCCGGTAAGTCCACTTGGTTATCACCATTAGTAGGAATTTTTATCAACCCATGTGTACCTATGCCTAATAAGTCTGCGGCCTTGTCAAAAGAATAATGCATCAATTCAGAGCCAATGATCGCCGCTCCTTGATAACCGTAATAATCTAAAGCTGCTGTTAAACCTTCCTTTTCTACACCTGCAAAACTATTTTTTGCACCCAAGGATTTATTACGAGCGCACCATAGTGCGATGATGTTTGCGGCTGTACCTCCAGAAACCAATATGCCTAAAGTGCTTTGGCTATTTTGGATATGTTCGGTATAAAATTCATCAGAAAAATTATAAATCAATCTATGCATCATTGCCAAAGCCTGACGTTCATAAGGGCTAAAAGCTTTGGCTGTTTCTATTTTGACAACATTTTGGTTCATTGCTGTCATCAGTTTTGCGATCGGTCGCACAAAACAGGGAAGAGCAGAGGTCATATGACCTATAAATCGTGGTGAAGATGTATGTATTGAATGATTAATAACATTATTTGCTAAATAATCAAGGTAGTTATCAAAATTAGCAGGATTAATGGGAACTTGACTATCAGAAAAAGTTTCTACTAAGGCATTAAAATCAATATCTGAATTAGTGTTGATTGCATTTAAAAATTCATCAACTAAAGTGTCAGTTTGAACACCCATCTTAGCTTCTATAGATATTAAGTTGTTAGATGGTGCAAATAATTGCATCACTTCCTTGGCAACTGCATACTGTGGTGTTAGCTCATTCTCAAGAAAGAGATTTTGCTGAGTTTTTTCTTGTCTCTGCTGACTCAATGCCATTTTATACTCCAGAATACATCTTAGTTATTAATTGCCTTGCTGCTAACTACCACCAAAAATACTAGATTATTTGAAGAAACTTTTTAGTAAAGACTTTAGTGCTTACTAAAAGCTCCTAACTAGTTTTTTAAATTACTAATTATCTTCTATTATTGATGTCCTTCGATGATTTTGTCTGGCTTCTTTGCGGCGTTTAATTGAAGCTGACCTCGTTTGAGTCCTGTAAGAATCTTTTTGTAAATAAGCTTGTTCATCACTACTTAAAAATTCTGCAAGTGAACTAATAGTTGGTCTTTCATAAATGCTGATTATCGGAATATGGGCATTTAATTCTTTTTGTAACTGGGAAATTATCTCAACACCAATTAAAGAACTACCTCCCAAATCAAAAAAGTTATCATAAATACCAATCTTTTCAATTCCTAAAACTTTTTGCCAAGTTGTAGCAACTATATGCTCTATATTGTTGCTAGCTGGGACATACTCACTTTGTAAGTTTGCTCTGGAATGGAGTGATAAACTACTTTGAATATTTGATGATTCCTTGTCTTGTAAAAAGTTTCGTTTTATCCATTGTTCAATTCTCGGTTGTAGTTCTCCCGCAGAAACAACAATTTGAGGAGTTTTAGTTAGAGATAATACACGGCTAAAAACATCTATGCCTTCCTGCCATGTCATGCGTAATTTTTCTAAGGCGACTCCCACAGTTAGATCCTGTATATTGTCTTCTTGAGATTGCCAAGTATCCCAGTTCACACTAATACAAGGAAACAAATTTATCTGGTTGTGCTTGTGAGCATAAGCATCCATAAAAATGTTAGCGGCAGAATAGGAACTTAACCCTAAACCTCCTAAAACAGATGATGAGGAAGATGTGAATAAACAAAAATCTAACTTTTGACCTTGCAAAACTTTTTCTAAAACAAATAGTCCATACACTTTGGGATTAAATTGTGATTGACTTTGAGTTTTAGAACTTTCTTCGATAGTATAATATGCATCGTCGTTAATTCCGGCTGCATGGATCGCGCCATGAATTTTACCAAAGCGTTCATTAACTAACGCTATAGCTTGTTGCATTTGTTGTTCATTAGCGACATCAGCGGCGATCGCCTCAACTTGGGCACCTAATTTTTCAAGCCTCATCACCTTTTTCAGCTTCTGGCTAACTTCATTAGATTCATCATGAGTTAGTAGCCATTCAGACCACTGATGTCTTTCAGGTATGCCTTTTCTGCCGATTAAAACTAACTTAGCCTGCATTGTTTTTGCTAAGTATTCTGACATTGCTAAACCAATGCGACCAAGCCCACCAGTAATTAAGTAAACACCCCCTTCCCTCAACTTGGTTTTACTGATAATGCCTTCATCTAAATGCACAGCTTCGTATGTTTTAACCCAGCGATGATTACCACGATAAGCAATTAAGTTATCAGTTATTGGCGCTGTAAATTCTGTAAGCAGTGAATCTATGAGTGTTTGTGATGGCTTAATTCCAGATTTTGGCAGTACGATATCAAAGCAACAGCAAGTTATGTTGAGATACTCTTGTGGAATTACATTGCATGGCCCTAATATAGTTGCTTTCTCAGGACATAAATTCTCGCTGCCAGTTATGTCATGTAGATTGCTGGTAACAACCATCAACTTTATTGGGTCAATTATATTCTGTTTTGCCAAGGCTTGTGTCAGAAATAGCAGACTATCAAAACCAAGATTTTGGCAATCTTCAAAAAATTGATATTGTGTTTGTGGGTCTAGCTCTTGACTAGGTAAAATATCGTTAGGAGTAACGCTCCAAAAGTGTGCGATCGCTTGTGGAATCCAATTCTGTTCTTTTAATGTTTCCAGCAAGGTATCATAGTCATCCTTTTGTTGAGGATTGATTGTATATGTACACTCATCAAGCTTGGAAAATTTATCTGCAACCCTAACGAAAATTACATCTTGACTTTGTTGTTTAAGTCGTTCAGCAATTTCTACACCTAGCCCATAAGTATCAACAAAGACTAACCAACATGACTTTTGTTCTACCAGCCTTTCCTGTTGCAAAAACTCAATTGGTGTAGATTCTTTCCAGCGAGGAATGTAGAACCAGTCAGCAATATCTGGCTTTTTATTTGAAGTTTTTGGCGACATCATTGCCAAAGTCGCATTTCGATTTACCTCAATCCAGTAACGTTGGCGCTCAAAAGGGTAAGTAGGTAATGGTATCCGATGACGCTTTTCATCTACATAAAAACCTGACCAATCAATTTGAATTCCTACTAACCAAAGCTTACCCAAAGTGTTAAGTAAAAATTCTACATCTGATTGTTGCTCTTGAGGATGTCGTATCGAGGTTAGTGCTATGAGTTTATCTGTTTGATGTTGTTTCGCCAAACTAGTTAACGTCCGCCCCGGTCCAAGTTCCAACAGTATTGGCTCTGACTGTTTGAGTAATTCAGTGATTCCTAAACTAAAGCGTACTGGTTGCCTTAAATGTCTAGCCCAATAGTTAGGGTCTGTTGCTTCGGCTGCGGTAATCCAAGTTCCGCTAACATTAGAAACAAACGGAATTTTTGGAGAATTGAGTTTTACTTTTTGTAATGACTGGATGAAAGTCTCAATGATGGGTGACATCATTTGAGAATGAAAGGCATGAGAAGTATGTAACCGCCTACAGTTTACACCTATTTGTTCTAGCTTGTGTTGTAATTTCTCTATTGCTTCTGTTGCACCGGACACCACACAAGAAGAAGGTGCATTGTTCGCAGCTAAAGAGATTTCCTTGTCTAGCAGTTGTTGTACTTCTTGTTCTGGAAGCTGAACCGAGAGCATAGCACCACCAGGTAACTGCTGCATTAGTTTTCCTCGCATTGCAACTATGGCTAGGGCATCTTCCAAAGAGAAAACTCCAGCGATCGTTGCAGCTACATACTCCCCTATACTATGACCAATCATCATCTCAGGGCGCACACCCCATGCCATCCACAACTTGGCTAGAGCATATTCAATCACAAACAATGCTGGTTGAGTTATTGCTGTTTGCTGCAATTTTTGTGTTGCTTCTTGAACTGTTTCTGCGTTGGGATAGAGAACTGTACGCAGGTCTAATTGCAAGTGAGGTTTGAGGAGTTCGCAGCAGTAATCAATTTGCTGTCTAAATATGGTTTCACTCTCGTATAATTCTCGACCCATATTTACATATTGCGAACCTTGTCCGGAAAACATAAATGCAACCGGGCGATTAGAAGGTTCTTGGTAATGGGTGAAAGCTCTTTGAGGATCTTGCAATGCGTTGATTGCATCTTCTTGGTTTTGGCAAACTACCATTCGGCGATGGTTCAAATTCCACCGCCCTAATTGTAAAGTATGAGCAACATCTGCGAGGTTTATATCTGGATTTTTTTGTAGGTAATTAACCAGATTTTCTGTAGCAGTTTCCAGTGCTGTATTCGTCTTAGTTGAAAGTAATAATAATTGCCAAGTTCGAGAAGGACTAGAGGATTTAGTTATAGGAGCTTCTTCTAAAATTACATGGGCATTTGTCCCGCCAAAACCAAAGGAACTAACACCCGCACGGCGAGGAGTACCGTTAGTTTTCCACTCAGATAATTTATTGTTTACATAAAAGGGACTATTGGCGAAATCAATTTGGGGTGATGGTTCTTCAAAGTTCAAACTGGGGGGAATTTGTTTGTGTTTTAAAGCTAGTGCAGTTTTAATCAAACCTGCTACTCCAGCAGTTGAGTCTAAATGCCCAATGTTGGTTTTCACAGAACCAATGCCACAAAATCCCTTGTTCTGAGTTTTAGTACGGAAAGCTTGTGTTAAGGCAGCGATTTCAACGGGGTCTCCTAAAGAAGTCCCGGTTCCATGCGCTTCAATGTAGCTAATAGTATCGGGTTCCACCTCAGCCATAACCTGAGCAGCTCTTATTACCTTGGCTTGACCATTTACGCTGGGTGCGGTGTAGCTAACCTTATCTGAGCCATCGTTATTAATTGCAGAGCCTTTGATAATAGCATGGATACAATCTCCATCTGCGATCGCTTCTTCTAAGCGCTTTAAAACTACAAGACCCAAACCTCTTCCTTTTACTGTTCCCGCAGCCTTTGCATCAAAAGCACGGCAATGTCCATCAGGAGATTCAATTCCTCCCTCTTGATATAAATAACCATCTGCTGTTGATATTGAAACTCCTCCTGCTAAAGCAATATCACACTCACCACTGAGCAAACTTTGGCAGGCTAAATGCACAGCAACCAATGAACTTGAGCAAGTAGTTTGAACCGCATAACTTGGCCCCTGCAAATTTAATTTATAAGAAGCAAGTGTAGTAACATAATCTGGAGAAGTTCCTTTTTCTATCTGCTTATCACCGACAGAGGATATAAGCTCGTAATTGGAATAAATGTTAAGTAGATAACTGCCAAAACTTGTACCAGCGTAGACCCCAATCGGTTTTTTATAGATATCCGAACTATACCCGGCATCCTCAAGTGCTTTCCATGAATATTCCAAGAAAAAACGGAGTGAAGGGTCCATAACTTCAGCTTCTCTGGGGCTGATGTCGAAGAATGAAGCGTCAAACAAGTCTATACCTTCGACTACACCCTCTGCTTTAACATAATTGATGTCGCTTAATAAAGCCGCATCTACACCTAAATCTTTTAATTCTTGGTCATTAAATCTATGTATTGACTCTACTCCGGCTCGGAGATTTTGCCAAAATTGCTCAATATTTTCAGCATCGGGGAAACAGCCACTCATACCAATAATAGCTATTTCCAGACCAGTTTTATTACTTAAATATTCTGAATTTTCCATAATTAATGTTATGTGTTGACTATTAATTATTAAACATTCTGTTGCCGTTTTTGTAAAAAGCGTTGCTTTAATCTTACTTTACCAGCTTCTAACTGTTCATTTAATTCATTGCTTTGATTTGCAAAGCTATCATCTTGCTCTAGATTTAAATACCGCGATATGGAACTGATTGTTGGATATTTAAACAGGTCGGTTATTACTAAGTCAGCTTTAAAAAGCTCCCGCACTTTGCTGTAAACCTGAAGCACATTTAGCGAATGACCACCAAGATCAAAAAAGTTATCTTGAATGCCGACTTTCTCCACCTTAAGTATTTTTTGCCAAATATCAGCAATTGCATGTTCCATTTCATTTCGTGGCAATACGTAAGCTGTTTCTAATTCCGGGCGAAGATTATCTGGTTTGGGCAGAGCTTTGCGGTCTACCTTACCGCTAGGTGCTAGCGGTAGATTTTCTAGCATCACAAAGGCAGAAGGTAACATGTGGTCAGGTAACTTTTCTTTTAAGAAGCTACGCAATTCACTAATACTAGGAACTGCTTCTGTCTTAGCAACCACATAGGCAACCAATTGCAAGTTACCTGGTTCGTCCTGTTGAACCACGACTACATTTTCACGTACATTCGGGTGCTGACCCAGAAATGTCTCAATTTCCCCAAGTTCAACCCGGAAGCCACGAATCTTCACTTGATGGTCAATGCGTCCAAGGAATTCTATATTTCCATCAGGAAGCCACCTTCCTAAATCTCCAGTTTTATAGATTAAATCTCTGCGATTTTCTGGTAAGTTCTTCCTAACATTTCTAAACGGATTGGGAACAAAGCTAAAATTAGTTTTTTCTTCATTCTTCCAGTACCCATCACCTACACCAATTCCCGATACACAAATCTCTCCAGGAGCGCCAATGGGTAATAGTTGCATTTCCCCATCCAGAATGTAGAGATTTAAGTTGGCTAATGGTTTACCAATTGGAACTGCTCGCTGATTTTCTAGTAAAGGCTTGTCAACGATAAACTGAGTGATATCATCAGCAGCCTCGGTAGGGCCATAAGCGTTAACAATTTTGATTTCAGGATATATCTGGAGCCATTTATTAACCCAACTTACCGATACTGGTTCCCCCACAACCATCATCCATTTCAAATCAGGTAATTCTCTTTCATGAATTGGTAATTGGGCAGTATATTCAAGCAAGCCTCCAAATAATGCTGGTACTAATTCAATAACTGTAATTTTTTGTGTTTTGAGTGCTTGAAATAGTTTATCAGGAATAGCAACCGTTTCTATATCTACTATTACTGTCTTACCACCGATTAAAAGTGGTGCCAAAAATTGCCATACAGAAATATCTGTGGAAGAAGGAGCACTTTGGAGAAAACAAAACTCCTGCGTTAACTCCAACTCATCAAATTGGGCATAAATATGATTGATTGCACCATCATGCCTGACAATTGCCCCCTTTGGTAATCCTGTAGACCCGGAAGTATAAAGCATATAAGCTGGGTCAACAGCATCATTTATAACTTCTACATTATCATTAGATAGCTGCTCAAAATCAAATTTATTATATATTTTTAATCCTGTTTGTTTAGCAAGCTGTGTATTCTCATTCACAATGCTATCTAAACAAATAATAGATGATAATTGTGAACAACCTTCTACCAGATCGGATAAAAGATTGAATAGCGAAAAATCTGTTAATAGCAATCTAACTTCGCTATTAGATAGCATATATTTAATTCTATTTGCTGGATAGGTACTATCAATGGGTACATATGCCCCACCTGCCTTGTATATAGCAAGAATAGCAATAAGAAAATTGATGTCGCGGTCTTTAAAAATGCCTACGAACTCCCCTTTACTGACTCCTAATCTCCGCAATAATTCAGCTAGCTGATTAGCTTTATGATTGAGTTCTTGATACGTTAGTTTAGTTTGTTGATGAATAACAGCTATATTATTTGGAGTCTGAGATACTTGCTTTTGAAATAATTTATTTATTGTCTGATCAACTGGATACTGTTTAGTATTATTATTAAATTCCGTTAACAGCTGGTGTTGGTCAAACTCTTTCAATAAAACAATATCAGATATTTTAGTATCAATGTTATTTATAACATTTTCAAGGACATTAGTATAATATTTACTTATCAATTTTATATTTTCGCCTTGAAACAAATGTTCTTTGTAATCTATATCTGCACTAATATTTTCACCGTTAACTGTAAAAGAAATCGTTATGTCATTACTGAGTTGATTTAAATTACTTTTGAGATGAATATTTTCTAAGCAAACTACTATGTCAAAAATTGGACACCGATGAGGACTTGTTGGTAGCTCTAATAAATCAATTAGTTCATCAAAATTATAGTTTTGATGACTGTAAGCTGCGATCGTAGCATCTTTAACTTTAAAAAGAAAATTTTTGAATGAAAGTTGAGGTGTGACTTGAGTAAGCAAAGGAATAACTTTGGTATTTACGCAATCGATACCAATTTTTTCGTATATTGGTATTCCGACAATAACATTGTTATTTCTAGTATATTTTTGCAGCAATATATTTAATGCAGATAAAAGTATCAAGTAGATTGAAAAATAAGAGCCTTTGCCTAGCTTAATGATTGCTTGAGATAAATTATCTGATAAATCAAAGCTAAGAGATTTGTTTTTGCCACTATAAAATAAAGGTCTTACATAGTCCAGCATCAGATTGGTTTCTGGTAATTCTCCTGATAGTTTATTTATCCAATAAATTTTTTGAGAGAATGAGTCATTTGAGTCTAGATGTATACCCATATTTTTCTCCTTGTAACCAATTACTTGCTGATTTATAAATACTAGTATTGAAATCTACTAATTTATGCAATCATCAAAAGCTTCTTTGATAATTGAACATCCTTTTTCCAAGGTAGACATATCAATAATTAAAGGTGGCAAAATTTTTATAACAGTATCATTTCTGCCTGCACGTTCAACTATTAAGCCTAGTTCAAAACAACGCGAAGTGATACTTTTAGCTAAACTGCTACCGCCAAAGTTTTTAACATCAATTCCCCAAATCATCCCAATTCCCCGGATTGCTATATTTTCACTAATTGGTAATATTTGTTGAGTTAGAAAATTTTTCAAAAAAAGCTCTTTAGCTTTAACATCTTGTTCAAAATTACAACTTTCTCTATACTCTAAAGCAGCTGTTGCTCCTACAAATGCCAGTTGATTACCCCTAAAAGTACCATTATGTTCGCCCGGTTCCCATATATCTAACTCTGGCTTAATCAATAATAGCGACATTGGAAACCCATACCCACTAATAGATTTAGAGAGTACTACCATATCAGGAACGATATCTGCTCTTTCAAAAGAAAAGAAAGGCCCTGTTCGACCACAGCCGACTTGAATATCATCACAGATTAATAAAATATCATTCTGGTCACACAACTTTCTTAGTCTTTGCATCCAGTCAATAGGAGCTATAACAACTCCACCTTCAGCTTGTACTGTTTCAAAAATTATTGCTGCTGGTTTTTCAATTCCAGAGTTGACATCATTTAAAACTGTTTCTATATATTCTATTGTGTCAAAAGTTTCCATAAAGCCATAGGGATAAGGCATAAATGTTACATTATTTGATGTACCAATTGCCCCTGCTCGAATTCCGACATTACCACTAATGGACAGGCTACCCAAAGTCATTCCATGATATGCTCCCATGAAGGAGAATATACCTGATCTTTGTTTTACTTTTCTGGCTAACTTTAAAGCTGCTTCAACTGCATTTGTTCCTGTTGGCCCACAAAATTGAATGCGATAATCAAGTTTTCTTGAACTTAGTACTACCTCATCAAACTTGGCTAAAAACTTTTCTTTAGCCGAAGTATACATATCCAAACCATGTGCAATCCCATCGGCATCTAAATATGACATAACCTTTTGCTTTATATAATCATGGTTATGTCCATAGTTTAAAGCGCCTGCTCCTGCAAAAAAATCAATATATTCTTTGCCTGAATCCGAATAAATTATAGAACCTTTAGCTCTATGAAATATATCGGGAAAACTACGGCAATAGCTTCTGACGTTTGATTCACACTTTTCAAATATATTCATGAGAGTGTTTTGTTTAAATTCCCAAATGGATTAAGAAATCTGCTGATTATCCACACTGCATATTTAGTTGGCATTGTCTAATTATTTAAGAAACATAATTTAGATAAGACTTATAAAATTTAAAAATAATTTTAGGTGGTACTTTTAATACTAAGCCCATAGCTAATAAAAAGTTATAGTATAAGTTTTGAACTGGCATACCTTTTCTAACAGCTGCTAGAGCATTCAGTGAACTTTTTTGGGTATGCCAATCGATATTAAAAGAAATTGACATATCTAAACTCCGAACATGATGTAGCGTTCCGGGAGGCATATATACAATATCCCCAGGATTTACAATAAATTTAATTGGTCTGGCATTCTTGTATTCAGGATATTTATTGAAATCTGGGTTTTCTGGATTAACCAGAAACCATCGCCAGCCTTTGCGATAACAATATTTAGCATCTTCAGGCAGTAATATAGTAAATTGTTTCCGTCCGACAATTTGAAAAAAAATATTGTTAGTCAGAAGACAATCAAAATGTAGTGGTGTAATACTATTAGAAGAACCTAAGAAAAACTGGCAGTAACGCCACCACTCGTGCCAATACCACTCTGGCAAATAATCAAAAGGAAATGGTTGAGCATCTTCCACTAAAGAAGGTATTAAGCTAAATAAAGGTAGGTCATGACAATATGGCGGTCGAGCATGATTTTGAGGATCTTTTTCATATTTTTCTATTAATTGTATATATCTTTCCATTGTCAAACTACATATCTCGATTCCCTTTACACTAAAGGTTTTTGCGTAAATATTTAGAGATGGAGATAAATTTTTAAGGTATTTTAAAGACCATTTATCAAAGCCATTCCAGCTTGAAATTACTCCAGAAATTATGACTGGTTTCCCTAATTCAACATAATCTTTCTTGAATTCCTCACTTGAGAGTTTATATCTTCTTTCTATTGCAGATGAAACAATCATAGTTTTCTTCTTTTGGATATTGTCAATTATCATGAATTTGATCAATATTTTTACTTATTGGCGGTAATAAAGATAACTACGTTTTAAGTCTTATATACATCGGCTTACTAAGTTATCATTTTTATGATATTGATACTAGTTAATCGTTAATCATTGAGTAGTTTACTATCAGCCACTTAAAAAATTTGAGCTAATTCCAAGTCAAATAATGCTTCTTTTTCTAAAACTGTTGTTATTTTCTGTTGTTGTGGTACCAAAAATGATAAGTCCTTAATTTGAACATAAGGATTAGTCATTATTTGTTGTAGCAGTATTTGAAAATCTCTAATTATCCCAGTAATTGTAGTAATATCAAATCTCCGAGAATCATATGAAATTGCCACTATAATTTCGGACTCTGGATATATAACTAAATTCAAGGGGTAGTTGTTTCTGTAATAAGTTCCAGTCTGTTTAAATCCTATATTTCCTTTCCAATTTCGCACAAATTGACTGACTGGAAGATTCTCAACCACAACAATAGTTTCAAACATAGGTAAGTTTCGAGGGACTTGACTCCAACCTTGAATTTGAGTAAGTGGAGTATATTCATGATGACGCGCTTCTACTAATTGAGTCTGAAAATCTTGTAGCCATGACAACAACTGTTGCTCAGTATTCAATTTGACATTAATTGGTAAGGTATTTATAAACATACCAACTATTGAATCTACTTCGGCTAAGTCAACTGGTCTTCCCGTGACAGTGCATCCATAGATTATATTGTTGCGAGAAGTGTAACGACTGAGGAGAATAGACCAGATTCCATGAACTAATGTGGCAAGAGTAAGACGATTTTTTGTAGCAAAAGATAGCAATGCTTTTGTAGTCGCTTCCGATAGTTTAATTCTCTCTTCATCGTACCTTTCCTCTTGGTTAGATAATTGATTGTTTTCTATATAAGTCAGGGGAGTTGGTGCTTTAACTCCTTGTAATGCTTGCCGCCAAAAACTTTCGGTCTTAGCTATGTTCTGTTGCTGCAACCAGTCGATATAATTCCTAAAAGGACGAGCTGGTGGTAAGGTTACTTCTTTGCATTCACAAAGCGCTTCGTAAATTTGTAAGCATTCTTCTAAGATTATCGGGCCAGACCATCCGTCTGTAGTTATATGGTGATTACTCCAAATAAATTCATAGCGTTTATCAGCAAGACGAATTAAAGTTAGACGCATTAAGCATGGTTGGGAAAAGTCAAAACCTAATTTGCGATCGCTCTCTAGAAATGATTTGAATCGCTCTTGTTGTTCTGCTTCTTCAATGCCACGCCAATCGTACTGATTTAAGGTAATTTTTACTTGTTTATAAACAACTTGTAATGGATTATCTATGTCTTCCCAATAAAATCCTGTACGCAAAACTGTATGCCTATCTACCACTCGTTGCCATGCTTGTTCAAAAGCCTCTACATTTGGATTACCATGCAAAGTTAACGTGTGGTGAAAAAAGTATAATGCTGACTCGCTTGCATACAAACAGTGAAAGAGCATACCCTTTTGTACGGGTGTAAGTTCATAAATGTCCTCGACATTTTCAGCTTTCATTGTGTTTTTTTCTCAGTTGCTCGGTTAATTTTTGCCAGAAATTTATCTAGGTCTTGTTGGCTCAAGTTAGCTCTAGGGAAGTCAGAAGGTGTATATTTTTCTGCTTCAAGAGCTTGACAGTGACCAATGATAGATTGCATCTCTCCAATGAAACTTTTGGCTAAACTTCCAATTGTTTCTCGACGATGAACTGCTGTGCTATAAGTCCAACTAAATTGCAGTTGACCTTGAACAATAATTGCCTTTATTTCCAGTAAGTAAAATCGATTTGCACGTGGACTTTGGCTAATTTTAAGAGACTGCCTAGTTAAATCAAATAAAGATGACTGCGATATAATAGGATCAAAATTACCTAAGTAATTAAAACTTACTTGAGGTTGCGGAAAAGATTTCAGATTTGAATTTATTTCTGGATTGCTCGTTATATAGCGCAGTATATCGTACCCAATTCCTTTATTTGGAATGCTACGTAAATACTCTTTGACTGCGATCAATGCACTTCCCTGCTCAGAAGTTTCTGTTATATCTAAAATGGCTGGAAAGCAAGTTGTAAATAAACCAACTGTACGGGACAGGGATATATTATTTACATCTGTTAAAATTGTTTCTCGACTATTATCTTCTATATCTACCCATAGTTGCTTCTCTCCCGTCCATTTTTGAAAAGCTTGCACTAATGCTGTTAGTAGAACATCGTTGATCTGGGTGTTATAAGCCTTATTGACATTTTTTAATAAGGCTTGCGTTTCCTTTTTATCCAAAGAGATTGATACTATATCAGCGTTACCTACTGTGTTTTCAGTTGCAGAATAGTCAACAGGTAGACTGCGGAAAGGTTTTTGGGCTTTTGCCAACCAATAGTCTTGCTCTTGGATTATTTCTGAAGTCTGAGCGTACTCTTGTACACACTGCGTCCATCGCTGGAATGAAGTGCTTTTATCAGACAACTGTATCGCTTTACCTTGACTAAGTTGCTGATAAGCTGTTTGTAAATCTTCTAGCAAAATCTGCCAAGAAACAGCATCTACTAAAAGATGGTGGATGGTAATTACTAGGTAGCTACTTTGCTGCGATCGCAATTCAATAAAAGCAACTTTTACCAGTGGGCCTTCACTTAAGTTGAAGTTACTTTGTAGTTCTGTAATTGCGGACTCAAAAGCATATTTTTGTTCCTTTTCTGAAAATGAAGACAAATTTATATGCTTGCATACCATTATATCATTGGTATTAGCTTTTATTTGCTGCCAGCCAGATTCTTTTTGAAGAAAACGCAGACGAAATAAATCGTGGTGTTCAATCACATATTCTATAGCCTGCTTTAATATTTTGGGATTGCATATTTGTTGCATTTCCAGTATTAAAGACTGGTTTAAGGAATGTGCATCTGGTTTAACCTGGTCAAATAACCGATGCTGAATAGGTGTTAAATATACTTCTTTAGTTACTGAAATATTTTCAGCCTGGTTAGTTTCAGCTACCCCTGTTGCTGTCGCTAATTCAGCAATAGTCTGGTGCAAAAACATTTGTTGAGAAGTCAACTTCAAACCTAATTGGTTAGCTTTGGCAACAATTTGAATTGTAATAATGGAATCTCCTGCCAATTCAAAAAAGTTGTCATGAATACCAACTTTCTCAATTCCCAGAAATTGTTGCCAAATATCAGCAAGGGTCTGTTCGATTTCGTTACGAGGAGAAACATAAGCATTTGCTAAGTTTGGGCGGGGATGGCTTAGTTTGGAAATATTTGTTTTTGATGTATCTGATAAAAGCGCTAATTCTTGTTCTAGATAATTGAAAGAATTGTTCTTCTTAATTACCGTTTGTAAGTCTTGCAAAGAGACAACAACATGAGGCAAGCTACTTAGCAAAATGCGATTAAAAGCTTCGGCACCTTCTTGAGATAATATTCCTTTTTTGAGATCCTCTTCACGTTGGAGCTTTAATTGTTCTGGTAGTGCTGTCTCTACTGCCATCCCTACCTCTTGCCAAGTACCCCAGTTAATTGCCACTGTAAATTGGTCAGATTTAGAAGTACGATAATGTGCATAAACATCTAGAAATGCATTAGCTGCACAATAATCGACCTGCCCAAATTCACTCAAGATAGAACTTTGAGATGAACAAAGTACTAGAAAATCTAGATTAATATTTTTTAAGTTTAAAATCTTCTCTAATACTAATGTACCTTTTACTTTTGGCGCTAATACGCTGTTTGCTACATCCTGTGTTTTTAGTTGAACGATGCCACCACCAGCAATACCTGCTGCATGAATGACACCATTGATCTGACCAAATTTTTCTAAGGCTTCAGCAACAGCTAGCTGCATTTGTTCGTAGCTGGCTACATCGGCACTTTTAACTTGAACCTCTGACCCCAACTCTTCCAATACGAGCATTTTTTGGATCTTGCGGCTAACACTATCTTGACTATCATGAGTTTCTAGCCATTGCTTCCACTGCGATCGCTCCGGTAATCCCTTTCTGCCAATTAAAATTAACTTAGCTTGTACTGTCTTGGCTAAATATTCCGCCAACACCAAACCTATGCCACCAAGTCCACCAGTAACTAGGTAAACTCCTCCTTGCTTTAACTTAGTTTTAGCTGGGGTGCTTTCATCCAGACGGACAGCTTCAAAGGTTTGAATCCAGCGATGATATCCACGGTAAGCAACTATATTATCGGTTTGCTGTGTTGTCAGTTCCGTAATCAAATAATCAATAAACTTTTGTGTTGGTGAGATGTTAGAAGCAGGAATTACTACATCGACAATACAAGAATTAATGTTTGGGTATTCCTTAGGAATTACCTTACACGGCCCCAATATAGTTGCCTTTTCTGGGCATAATTTTTCATCACCAATAACATTGTATAGATTGTTAGTTACAACCCTCAACTTCAGAGAATCACTAATATTTTGCTTTCCTAATGCCTGTGTTAAATACAATAAACTCCAAAAACCAAGATTTTGGCAATCTTCATAAGTTTGTTCTTTGAACTTATTACAAGATAAAGTATCATTTGGCGTAATGCTCCAAAAGTGAGCTAATCCATTTGGAATCAAACTATCTTTTCGAAGTTCTTGAAGTAAGGCATCGTAGTCATCACTTTGCCGGGGGTTAATAGTATATGTATATTGGTTCAGCTTAGTAAAGTTCTCTGCGACCCTAACTGTAACAACATCATGACTTTGCTGTTCGAGTCGTTTGGCAACTTCACCTCCAATTCCATATTCATCGATAAAAACTAACCAGCGGGTATTTTGCTCAGTTGCTAATTCCTTCCCTTGGAAAAACTCAAGTGGTGTAGATTGTTTCCAGATTGGGATATAAAACCAATCGGCAATATCTGGCTTTTTAGCTAATGGTTTTTGCCATGCCTTTGATAACGTAGTTTCGGGGTTAGCTTCAATCCAGTAACGCTGACGTTCAAAAGGATAGGTAGGCAAAGGAATATGTCTGCGTTGTTCTTTTGTATAAAAGCCTGCCCAGTTTATTTGCAATCCTGATAGCCAAAACCGAGAGAGAGTATTGAGCAAAAATGCGACATCAGAAATTTGCTCTTGGGGATGTCGTAACGAAGTTAGAACTACAGCCTGTGAAATCAACTGTCGTTTGGCTAAGGTAGTTAATGTTCGTCCTGGGCCAACTTCCAAAAGCATTCGCTCTGGCTGTTGCAGTAGTTCGGTGATTCCCTCGTTAAATAATACGGGTTGTCGTAAATGTTTAGCCCAGTAGTCAGCATCAGTCGCCTGCTCTGCTGTAATCCAAGTTCCCGTAACGTTGGAAACAAAAGGAATTTGAGGTGGTTTCAGGTTGACTTCTCTAAGATGCCGTACAAATGGCTCTAAAATCGGCTCCATCATCTGGGAATGAAAAGCATGAGATGTATGCAGGCGGCGACAGTCAACACCTTGCTGCATCAAACGATTTTGTAATAGTGCGATCGCATCAGTAGCACCAGAAACCACACAAAGAGATGGTGCATTACTAGCTGCTAAAGAAAGTTCTGAACCCAACATAGGTTGTATTTCTTTGACAGACAGAGAAACGGAAAGCATCGACCCTGGTTCGACTTGTTGCATTAGTCGTCCGCGAATTACGACTAATGGCAATGCTTCTTCTAAAGAAAAGACACCTGAAATACAAGCAGCTACATACTCACCGATGCTGTGACCAATCATCGCTTGCGGATGGACACCCCACGCCATCCAAAGTTTAGCAAGGGCATATTCAATTACAAATAGCGCTACTTGCGTTAAAGAAGTTTGTGTAAGTTGTTCTGTAGTTTCTACCGTCGAGGGATAAAGTATATCTTTGAGGTCTAAGTTTAAATGTGGTTTCAGCAATTCACAGCAATCATCAACTTGTTGCCGAAAAATCGATTCTGTTTCATATAATTCCCGTCCCATGTTTACATACTGTGCTCCCTGTCCGGGAAACATAAACACAATTGAATGGTTACGGGTTTCTGAAAAATTACTTAAAACTCCTTGTTGGTTTGGCGCTGTTAATGTCTTAATAGCATCTTGAATATTCTGACATAGCAACACTCGACGATGGCTAAAATTTCGGCGGCCAACTTGCAAAGTATGAGCTACATCAGCAAGATTGGTATCAGGATGCTGTGCTAAATAATTAGCAAGGTTAGTTGTAGCTGATTCTAAAGCCGTTTGAGTTTTTGCAGAGATAACTAACAACTGCCAGGGGCGAGAAACACTCTCTTTGGTTGTAAAAACTGGAGCTTCTTCTAAAATTATATGGGCATTAGTACCGCCAATCCCAAAAGAACTGACTCCTGCACGTCTAGGATGTTTGTCTACTTTCCATTCGGAAAGTTTATTGTTGACATAAAAGGGACTGTTGGCAAAATCAATTTGAGGGTTCGGTTCCTCAAAGTGCAGGCTAGGAGGAATTTGTTTGTGTTTAAGAGCTAAGACTGTTTTAATTAAACCTGCAACACCAGCAGCTGCATCCAAATGCCCAATATTTGTTTTTAAGGAACCAATTGCACAGAAGTTTTTCTTTTTTGTACTGCTTTGAAATGCTTGTGTTAGTGCAGCGATTTCAATTGGATCTCCTAAAGATGTTCCCGTTCCGTGAGCTTCAACATAAGTTATTGTTTCTGCTTCTAACTCCGCAACCAGTTGAGCCGTTTTGATAACTTTAGCTTGACCTTCTATGCGGGGTGCAGTGTAGCTAACTTTGTTTGAGCCATCGTTATTTATCGCCGAACCTTTAATTACAGCATGGATAAAATCTCCATCATTTAAAGTATCTTCTAATCTTTTCAAAACAACGATTCCCGCACCTTCTCCATTCACAGTTCCCCGTGCTTTAGCATCAAAGGCGCGGCAATGTCCATCAGGAGAATTAATACCTCCTTCTTGATAAAGATAGCCAGCTTTTCTTGACGCGCTGATGGAAACACCACCAACTAAAGCTATATCACATTCACCGTTGAGCAAACTTTGGCAGGCTAAATGTACAGCTACTAATGAGGTTGAGCAAGCTGTTTGAACTGTATAGCTAGGCCCTGTTAAATTAAGTTTGTAAGAAGTACGTGTAGCAAGATAATCTTTATCGCCAGCGATCGCTATTTGACGATCGTCTACTGAGTTTCTAATATTTTGATTAAAATAAATATTTAATAAATAACCGCTTAAGTTAGAACCAGCAAAAACACCTATGGAACCATTATATGTTTCCGAATTATATCCGGCTTTTTCCAGCGCTTCCCAAGCACACTCTAAAAAAATCCGGTGTTGGGGGTCAGTCATTTCTGCATCTCTGGGATTAAAACCAAAAAAGTCAGCATCAAAAAGTTCTGCATCTTCTATGACAGCGTTTCTTTTAACATAGTTGGGATTGCTGAGAAGCGCTGCATCAACTCCTGCTTCCAATAGTTCTTCATCACTAAAAACAGAAATTGATTCTATACCATTTTGGAGATTATGCCAAAAATCATCAACATTTTTAGCTCCAGGGAATCTTCCTGATAATCCAATAATTGCTATTTCTGAACCGTTAGTAGTATATGCACCAGTTGGAATATTCATTATTTGTTAATTCCTTAATTATTTTCAACTGATTTCATTTTTTGTAGACGTTTTCTTTGTTGCGCTTTCCCAGATGAAATTTTCTCTGCTTGAGTATCATTCTCTTGTAAAGATGCAGTGGCATTTGGAGATGAACTTAAATACTCTGCTAAGGAATGGATGGTGGGATATCTAAACAGATCAAGGGTTGATAGTTCTGCTTTTAATATCTCCTGTAATTGGCTATGAACTGTGACTAAAAGTAATGAATGACCGCCAATTTCAAAGAAATTATCGTGAATGCCTATCTTTTCAAGATTCAAAGCTTTTTGCCAAACAGAGGCTATCGTCTTTTCCACCTCAGTTTGCGGTATCACATAAGCAACTTCTAATTCTGGGCGCAGAACATCGGGCATTGGCAATGCTTGACGGTCTACTTTGCCATTAGATGTTAATGGTAATGCTTCTAATATCATAAAGGCAGTTGGTACCATATGATCAAGCAATTTATTCTGCAAGAAGCGGCGCAGTTCAGGAATTGTTAATGTTTTGTCTGGTTGGAGAGTTGTATAAGCTATTAAACTTTGATTTCCAGATTTATCCTCCCGAAGGATAACTACACTTGTTGATACTGATGGATGTTGATTAATAACCGCTTCAATTTCTCCTAATTCAACACGGAAACCACGTATTTTAACTTGGTTATCAATGCGGCCGATATACTCAATATCTCCACCTCGTAGAAAGCGAACTAAATCACCTGTCTTGTAAAGGCGATCACCTTCTTGTTTACTAAAGGGATTGGGGATAAATTTAAGGGCTGTTAATTCAGGTTGATTTAGATAACCTCTGCCTAGCCCAAATCCGCCAATATGCAATTCACCGGCTACTCCCATTGGTACTGGTTGCAGATATTGGTCTAAAATGTACAACTGGGTATTAGCGATCGGCTTACCAATGGGTATGGAACCTGAAGAATGTTTCCCGACTGGAACTTGATAAACACAACAGCCTACTACTGTCTCTGTGGGGCCGTATTCGTTTACTAATATTGTATCTGGAGCTACATCTTGCCAGAAGGTGATGCTTTCAGCTAATAAATTTTCGCCACCAATGATAAAAGCTCTCGTTTTATTTGCGATCTCTTCTTTGGATAACTGTTGTTTTAGTAAATCCAAGTGAGCCGGGGTAATTTTCACTAAACTTAAATTTGAGCTTTTCTTTAAAGCTTGAGAAAGGGTTTCAATCCCTTGTTCTTCTGATAGTAATTCTACTGTGCGACCAACTAATAAAGGTGAAAAAAGACTGGTGACTGTTAAGTCAAAACCTAGAGGCGAGTGGACTAAAGTTCCTACTCCTTGTTCTACTGCATATCTTTGAGTAGCCCAACTTAAGTAATTAACTAATCCTTGATGAGGGATGAGAGTTCCTTTAGGTTTACCAGTGGAACCGGAGGTGTAAATAACATAAGCTAAATTTAATCCGGTTGTTCTAGTAATTGGATTTTCATTTTTTTGTTGGTTTATAGTTTTGCGATCGCTATCTATACAAATTACTTGAATTTCATTTGTAGCTAAATCTGCCAATAGATGCCGTTGAGTTACCAGCACTGGCATTTGTGAATCACTTAGTATAAAACTTTTCCTTTCTAAAGGGTAGTTAGGATCAATCGGTACATAAGCACCACCTGCTTTTAAGATGCCTAAAAGTGCAATCAACATTAAAGGCGAACGCTCGACACAAAGTCCCACCATTACATCTGGCTTCACGCCTAATTGTTGTAGGTAATGAGCTAGCTGGTTAGCACGAGCATTTAATTCTCGGTAGGTAAATTGCTGATTTTGGTAAATAACAGCAATGTTATCTGGCGTGCGATCGCACTGCTGTTCAAACCAATGGTGGATACACTTGTATTGTGGCTCTGCTGTTTTAGTATTGTTGAATGCAACTAAGAGTTCTTCCCGCTCTTGCTCACTGAAGATATCCAACCGTGATATTGCTGTAGAGGGGTTGTCAAGAACGCTAGTTAACAAAGTTTGCCACTGATTCGCCAAACGTTGAATATCTTCTTGACGGAAAAGTTTTCCATCATAGTGAAATTCTACTTTGACTAAATCATTTTGTGTACGGACACAAGAAAGTCTTACTTTAAATCGCTCAAAGCAGACGTAATGCTGATAAATTGAAAATTCTACTTGAGGAGCATAATAATTAGTTAATGTTTCCTCAAAATCAAAACCAAATGGTAAAAATGAATGTTCTATATCATCTCCATCTGTTTTAGGAAATGCGTCCCAACTAAAACTATCCTGCCATTCAAGTATTTCTTCTGTTAAGTTGTTAACCTGTATCAAAGTATTACTGAATGTATCATTTTCTTGCAGATGATAAGCTAGGGGTAAATATTTGGCAAATAAACCTAGTGCTGGTTTTAATTCTTCATAATTGCGACCATCACAGCCTAAACCTACAATTAAGTTTGATTGCCCAGTAATACGCCAAAGTAGAATTTGCCAGCAAGTAAGGAAAAATCTATCTATTGAGATTTGATATTTTTGGACAATTTCTTCAATCTTAATCAGTAAATCGTTATGAATCGCTAACTTGATCGATTGAGGTTCAAATTCCGATTCTTCAGAAAGTCGATTCTCAAAAGGAAACTTTAAGGTATCCAAAGCCGAAAAATCTAATTGCTGCCAATATTTTCTTCTGGTTGTAGTCTCCTCTGCTTCAAGTAATTCATTTTGCCATGTAGCAATATCAGCATATTGTAGTGGTTCTTCGCTTATTTCTGCACTCTGCAAGCAGGCAGTATAATACTGACTAATTTCATAAGCTATATTTTTTAATGTTTTATAGTCGGCACAAAGAGATGGTAAGTTTATAAATAAAAGGTATTTTTTTGATGAGCACTTTAGCAATTCTATGTTTAGTAATTTTTCTTGCTTTAAATTTACTGATTGTTCCTTTTTTTTCTCGAAAAGTGCTTCTATCTCTTCGTCTTGAGAAAATTTATTTTCTAAAGTATGCTCATTTAACAATACATTGCTGTTAGTCTCTATTACCTGAATAGGTATTTTTAAACCACGCGGGCGATGAAAACTTGTACGAAGAATCTCATTTCTATCAATAACTTTCTGTAAAGCCTCTTTCAATATCTCTATTTCTATATCTCCTTCAATAAGGATAGCGCATTGACTTCGATATAAATTACTACCTTGCTGTAGTAACCAAAGGTGCTTTTGTTGAGGAGATAGTGGAAAACCTTGAATTATTTGTTGCATTTTTATTTCTAGATTCCAATTTCCAATTTAGTCAAAATTTTTTACAGATTCTAATAGATAACCATCAGTTGAAAAAATTAACTATCTCAAGTTTGACTAAAACTTATCAGTTCGCTCATCGCAACAAAAAGCTTACGTTCTCCCACATAAGGATTGCGTCCATGAGCGGTTAACACGTTGTCCAGTAATAATACATCTCCTCGCTCCCAAGGAAAACATACTTCTAATCTCTGATATACCCCACAGATATCAACCATTGTAGAGTCTTCAATCGGAGTACCATCTCCGTAAAAGCAATTTCGTGGCAAATCTTCTGTTTTAAAAGATGATAGTAGTGACTCACGGGTTTGTGTATCTAAACAAGCTAAATGCCAATGTTGTGCTTGATTAAACCAAGAAAGTTCACCTGTTTGAGGATGCTTGATTACAGCTGGACGAATAGAAATCGTTCTCAATCCCCCATCGTTTTTCCATTCAAAATTAATTAAATTATTTTGACAAAACTTTTCTACGTCTGCTCTACTTTTAGTTTGAAAAACCGTTTGCCAATCAAGCCCTAATCCGCTTCCATAATTACGAACATACATAACTTGCTTTTCAGCAAATTGTTCCCTAATCTTGGGTTCTATGAATTGAAACACCTTACGACTATCAACTATTGGGGTTTCTCCTCCTTGTTCTGCAGGTTGACGACAGCCGAACAAAATTTTTGCAGGCCAGCGATAATTAAAAGAATTTTCGTTATGCCACAATAACTTACTATCCGCAGGATAAGAAACTGGAGTATA
Source organism: Nostoc sp. ChiQUE02 (assembly GCF_034531305.2). Taxonomy (NCBI): domain Bacteria; kingdom Bacillati; phylum Cyanobacteriota; class Cyanophyceae; order Nostocales; family Nostocaceae; genus Nostoc; species Nostoc sp. ChiQUE02. Next base: position 2,676 of record NZ_JAVRBN020000036.1, on the reverse strand, counting down.
AACTTTGCCAGTTACTGTTTCACGAGTATGTTCACCATTTTCATTAAATAGTTGTGAGCAAACCGCTAGACCAAATCTTTCAAATGCGGCTGCTGTAGTAATATTAAATCCTTTAAAAAGTATAGCACCATGTTTGATTAAATTTGTATATACAAATTCTCGATTTGCCTCCGCCCAATCTGCGATATCAATATCTGATACGGATGGTTTGATAATTAACGGTAGGGTTTGCTCATCTCCAAAACTATCTAGTTTGATTAGTTCGGTTTCTAAATTTATGTATTTTCTCCCACCTTTGTGTAATTTTTGCGGGGAATTAGAATTAATTGTTTTTATTTGTTTCATTTTACTCCTCAACTTCAGTTACAATGTCAATTACTTTTCGCTTAATTATGCTTAATCTTTGTTGAGATTTCTCTTTTCGCTTTCCTTCTTGATTTAGCTGATATTCTTTGTCTGACTGGATGATCATTTCTTCTAGTTGATTTAATCTGATAGCAGGATTTACAACAATTTGAGACAAAATTGCTTCAAAACTATTTAATAATCGGGCTATGCTACTAGCATCCAATAAGTCTTTGTTATATTTCAATAACCCAACTATTCCTTGCTCTGTATCTGTTAGTTCCAGGAGCAAATCAAATCTGGCGATCGTATTTTCTAAATCATCTAAGCGAGTCAATGTTAAATCTGAAAGTGCTAAAGGATGTATAGGAGCATTTTGGAGGATAAACTTGACTTGAAATAGAGGAGTTTGGTTTAAGTCTCTTTTTGGATTAAGAGCGCTAACTAGTTTCTCGAATGGTAAATCTTGGTGAGCATAAGCTTCTAGGCAAACTTTACGTACTTGTTGCAAAAATTCGCTAAAAGTGGGATTTCCATATAGGTTACTACGTAATACCAATTGATTAACAAAAAAACCAATTAAATTTTCTACTTCAATTTTATTACGATTGGCAATGTCAGTACCAACAACAATATCTTTGTCGCCTGTATACCAATAGAGTAAAATTTTAAATGCTCCGAGTAGCGTCATAAATAATGTCGTTCCAAGACTATCACTAAGCTTTTTAATCGCTTGGGACAATGTCTTAGAGAGTACTAAAGTTTGCCGCTTCTCTTGAGAGTTTTTTAGTTTTGAAGTTTGACGAATTTTAGGTAATTGTAAAACTGGTAAATTATCTCCTAATTGCTTTTCCCAGTATCTAAGTAAAGTATTAAGTACTTCACCCTGCAACCAGCTTTTTTGCCAATTAGCAAAGTCTGCATACTGGATATTCATCTCTGTAAGTGGTGAAAGCTTACCGCTAGAAAAAGCTTCATAAAGTACTGACACTTCTCGAATAAATACTCCTTCTGACCAAGCGTCAGAGATAATATGGTGCATCGTCACCAACAACATATATTCCTTAGCTTTCAATCGTACAAGAGTTAATCGCAACAAAGGAACTTGTGCTAAATCAAATGGTTCTTGGTAATTTGCTAGTCTTAAGTTTTTTACCTCTGCTTCATAATCAGCATCAGGTATATGTTGTAAATCTACTATTGGCAAGGGTATCTCTAATATAGGTGCAATAATTTGAACTGGTTGCCCATTTATAATGTGGAAACATGTTCTTAATATTTCATGTCTTCGCACTATTTCATTAATACTTTGCTCTAAAGCTGTTACGTTGAGCGAACCTTGTAGCAGTACTGCGCTAGAACCATTATAAATATATGAATTTGGATCTAATTGATGCAGAAACCATAATCTTTGCTGTGCAAAAGATAGGGGTAATTCTACTTCTCGTGAAACCCGTTCAATTGGTGGAGTTGACTTAGCGGCTAGCTTTTTATCCTCGATACTTTTGGCTATTCTTGCGATCGTCTGTAATTCAAAAAATTGGCGCAGTGGTAACTCTACATCAAATATTTTATTAATGCGGGATGTAACTTTGGTTGCTAACAGTGAGTGTCCACCCAATTCAAAAAAGTTGTCGTTTATTCCTATTTTTTCTAGGCCAAGTACTTGCATCCAGATAATCGCTAACTGTTTTTCAACAAGCGTCTGAGGAGCAACAAAGGTTTCTTCAAATTCTGGACGTATTAGTGCAGGTAATGCTTTGCGATCAACCTTACCATTAGGCGTGAGCGGTAGTGCCTCTAATATTACAAAAGCCCCTGGTATCATGTAGCTTGGCAACTTTGACTCCAAAAAGCTCCGTAGTTCAGGAACTGTCAGTGTTTGCTCGACTTTAGGAACTACATAGGCGACTATTATTTGAGAATCCCCCAAATTATTGCCTATTACAGCTACAGTTTCTCGAACTGTGGGGTGCTGCCTGATTACAGCTTCAATTTCTAAGAGTTCAATACGAAAACCACGGAGTTTGACTTGGTTGTCAATGCGACCAATATACTCGATTTCTCCATTTGTTAAATAGCGGGCTAAATCCCCAGTTTTATACAGACGTGCTGCTTCTTTGCTGAAGGGATTGGGGATAAATTTCTCTGCTGTCAAGTCAGGACGGTTAAAATAGCCTCGCGCAAGTCCATCCCCACCGATATGCAATTCCCCTGCTACACCTACAGGAACTAACTGGTTATATTGGTCTAGAATGTAAAGTTGCGTATTCGCGATCGCATGACTAATCGGTATAATCGTGCTGTCAGTTTCAACCTGAGATGCTGCTG
>NZ_JAVRBN020000035.1:0-75256 GCF_034531305.2 Nostoc sp. ChiQUE02 | reverse complement strand
TTTGGCTTTTAACCTTATTTTTTAAGCCAAATTTTTATGTTTAACTAATAATTTAGCATAACAGGTACTGAAGAACCATAAATACAAATAGTCTTAAAAAGAGGTTGGAATTTTATTTTTTGTGGGTTGGGTTGAGCAAATATAACTCAAAAAGCTAGAAGTTTGGAATTTTATTCTTCAAGCTGACCCACAATTTCCTATTTGGCAACAAGACTAATTAAGCGAGTTATTTTTTCTTTGAATTTGTTGAATAAAAAATTCTTCTAGGGAGTGACGCGACAAGTTCATCGCAATAATTTTACCCTCCATAAGACGAAGACTGGCAAGAAAATCATAGTAATCATCTTGTAGTGTACCGTGCCAGGAACCATCAGGTTCAAATATGAGAGTGGGTATCCATTTTTTGAGAATTTCCCAGTCACCACCTTGACCTTTGACGTGATATGTGTTTTTTCCGCCTAAGAGTTCATTAAGGGAACCAGAGCAAATTAGTTCACTTTGAGCGAGGATGGCAATGCGATCGCAAATCTGTTCTACTTCACTAAGAACGTGGCTGTTGAAAAAAATCGTCTTACCAGCGGCTTTTAGCGCCAGGATAATTTCCCGCATTTGGTAGCGTCCCACCGGATCAAGACCAGACATTGGTTCATCCAGGAAAACCAAATCTGGCTCGTTAATTAGCGCCTGTGCCATGCCAACACGCTGTAGCATTCCTTTAGAGTAGCGACGCAGGAGCTTTTTACGAGCATCGGCTTGCGATAAACCCACTAAGTCCAGCAGTTGGGGAATGCGTTGGCATTGGACACTTTTGGGTATTTGGAATAGCCCAGCGGCTAGCTGCAAAAACTCCCAGCCAGTGAGATAGTCATACAAATAGGGATTTTCCGGCAGATAGCCGATATGTTGCTTAACACTGCGATCGCCTATTGGCTTACCCAATAATAATCCCCGCCCAGAGGTGGGACTAATAATTCCCAGCAATAATTTTAAAAGGGTGGTTTTACCAGCACCGTTTGGCCCCAGCAACCCAAAAGTTTCTCCTTTGTAAACTGTTAAAGAACAGTTTTTGAGAGATACGATTTTTTGATTTAGCCAAAAACCAGTGCGATAGACTTTTCGCAACTCAGAAGTTAGGACTACTGGCGGAGTGTCTGTCGTATTAAGTTGAGAATTAGGGTCATCTGCAACAGACTTCATCTCGGTTCAATTAACAGCTTGATAGTAATTACAAGTTACCTAGTAGGCTGATAATAACCATCGCTACCTGGCGTGTCAATTATCGCGAACAAAGTCAGTAAATTAACACCATAAGTTCACCCTTGCTAGGTAACTCTGGCTAGCTTTACAAAACGCCTTTAGAACTAGGAATCACCCCAGCACGACGGGGGTCAATTTCTACCGCCATCCGCGTTGCTCTCGCAAAAGCCTTAAATGTTGCCTCAATGATGTGATGAGAATTAATACCATCCAGTTGCCGAATGTGCAATGTCATTTGGCTATGGTTCACCACCGCCACAAAGAATTCGCGTACCAGTTGGGTGTCATAGGTTCCTACACGCTGGGTAGGAATTTGTAGGCCGTAACTGAGGTGAGGGCGTCCGGAAAAGTCTAATGCTACCTGAACTAAGGCTTCATCCAATGGTGCGAGGAAATTACCAAAGCGGATAATACCTTTTTTGTCACCTAGTGCTTGGTTCAAAGCTTGCCCTAAGGTAATGCCCACATCCTCGTTAGTGTGGTGGTCATCAATTTCCCAGTCTCCCTTGGCTTGAATATCTAGGTCAATCAACCCGTGGGAGGCAATTTGATGCAGCATATGATCCAAAAACGGAACACCTGTGGCTACTTTGCAAGTTCCTCTACCATCCAGGTTGATGGTAACTTGCACATCGGTTTCACCAGTGGTGCGATGAACGGTAGCAATTCGAGGAGTTTTAGTTGACTGGTCGTAGTTTGAGGAATTAACTTGGCGATTGGTTGTTTGCATAGGGAATAGAAAGAGTTAGAAGTTAGGAGTGAAAAGTTAAAAATTCATAACTCCTCACTCATAACTCATAACTTTATCGCGTCACATTCCCATAATTTCATATCCTGCATCTACATATAGAACTTGTCCGGTAATGCCACTGGACAAATCACTACACAAGAAAGCCGCAGCGTTGCCCACTTCTAGCTGAGTCACAGTGCGTCGTAAGGGAGCTACTTCTTCTACATGATGAATCATATCCAAAATTCCACCCACTGCTGAAGATGCCAAGGTGCGGATGGGGCCTGCGGAGATGGCATTCACGCGGATATTTTGCGGACCTAGTTCAGCGGCTAGGTAACGCACACTCATTTCTAACCCTGCCTTGGCAACTCCCATAACGTTGTAGTTAGGAATTGCTCTGACACCGCCTAAATATGTCAGCGTGACGATACTACCTCCCTCCGTCATCAAAGGTTTAGCTGCACCACTTAACTGCACCAGCGAGTAGGTACTGATTTCTAAGGCGGTGTTGAAGCCAGAACGAGAGGTTTGGCTAAAATCTCCACTCAAATCGTCTTTGCTAGCAAATGCCAGACAATGGATGAGGATATCTATCTTTCCCCACTGATCGCGGATTGTTTCAAAGGTAGATTGAATCTGTTCGTCATCTTGGACATTACACGGAAGAAATAAGCTGGGGTTGAGTGGTTCTACCAACTCCGCAACTTTTTTCTCCATCTTGCCGCGTTCATCCGGCAGGTAGGTAATACCCAGGTTTGCTCCAGCTTTGTGCAACTGTTGAGCGATGCCCCAGGCGATCGAGCGGTTATTGGCAATACCTGTAACAAGAGCATTTTTTCCAGTCAGATTCAGCATAGAAATTGTTAATGCGATCGATCATTAGGAGCATACTAGAATCTGAGGCACGTTTTGTCTTTGTTTTACACAGGATTTGCAAAAATGAATATTGCTAAGAGTGTTTGCTGTGACAAAAATCTTGATTTTTCCTAAAGATTTTCTCAAGATATCTTTATTTGTTCTTTAAAAAACCCTTTTTAATACAGCTATTGGAACTACTTATCAACAATTAGTAGCTGAAAGGATCAACAATTATGTATCATTATAAACAAAGAGTTATGAAGAGATTAATTTGAGTATAGGAAAGTACAGAAAGGTTGACGGTGCTTTATTCATTTTTCAGGTGTATTCTTAGGTAATCAGTTTTTGTTTTTCCGGCATTGGGTAGGGGAAGGGAGATGATCGTGACACAAGATAAAGCCCTAGCAAATGTATTTCGTCAGATGGCGACCGGGGCGTTTCCGCCAGTTGTGGAAACGTTTGAACGCAATAAAACGATCTTTTTTCCTGGCGATCCTGCCGAACGAGTTTATTTTCTTTTGAAAGGTGCTGTTAAACTTTCCAGGGTGTACGAGGCAGGAGAGGAAATAACGGTAGCGCTGCTGCGGGAAAATAGTGTTTTTGGTGTATTGTCATTGCTGACAGGAAATAAGTCGGATAGGTTTTACCATGCGGTTGCATTTACCCCTGTGGAATTACTGTCAGCACCAATTGAACAAGTCGAGCAAGCACTCAAGGAAAATCCAGAATTATCAATGTTAATGCTGCGAGGTCTGTCTTCGCGGATTTTACAAACGGAGATGATGATTGAAACTCTCGCTCACCGAGATATGGGTTCTAGGTTGGTGAGTTTTTTGCTAATTCTTTGTCGGGATTTTGGGGTTCCTTGTGCAGATGGGATCACTATCGATCTGAAGTTATCTCATCAAGCGATCGCAGAAGCAATTGGTTCAACTCGTGTTACTGTTACTAGGCTACTAGGGGATTTGCGTGAGAAAAAGATGATTTCTATCCACAAAAAGAAAATTACTGTGCATAAACCTGTTACCTTAAGTAGGCAGTTCACATAAAAGCAATTGGAGAAAGGGGAATCGGCGCGTGTTGTATTTTGAAAAATGACACTAATAGCTAGAGGTAAATCTAAAATTGAGTAATTTCAGCTATTGCCAATTTCCACTTCTTTCCAGACAATGGTTAAAAGTAGTAGGCTGTATCTGGAAGGATTTCGGTAGCTAAAGATGACCACCGGATACATCCTCATCGCAGCAATTTTAATTCTGGGAGGCGTCATTGCCACCGTGGGCGATCGCATCGGCACACGAGTTGGCAAAGCCCGCCTCTCACTTTTTAAGCTTCGTCCGAAAAACACTGCTGTACTAGTAACTATTTTTACGGGTGGTTTGATTTCAGCATCAACTCTAGGGATTTTATTCGCTGCTGACGAAGGCTTGCGAAAAGGAGTCTTTGAGTTAGAGGATATTCAAACAGACCTCAGGCAGAAGCGGGAACAGCTAAAAACCGCAGAAACTCAGAAAAGTCAGGTAGAAAGTGAGCTAAACCAAGCAAGAATTGCCCAAGCAAAAGCACAACAAGACTTGCAGGTAATTAATCAATCTTTGCAGGCGGCGAATGCCAAACAACGCCAAACACAAGCTCAGTTGAATCGCACCATTAGTCAACAAGCCCAAACTCAAGCTCAACTCCAACGTACTCAAGGTCAGCTAGAACAAGTTGTAACTCGATACCAAAAAGCCATAGCTGAATTGCAAAGCGTTTACAATCAAAGAAAAGAGCTACAGGCGGCAGTTGAACTACTGAAAACAGAACGTCAACGACTGTACGCTGAAGCAAAAACAGCCATTGACGAAGCCAAAACAGCTATTGAAAAACGCGATCGCGAACTTGCTAACCGCCAAGAAGCCATAGAACAGCGCGATCAAAAAATTTCCCAACTGGATCAACTAATTCAAAAGCGTAATGTAGAAGTTGCAGCGCGAGAGCAAGTGATTGCCAAACGGGAATCGCGCCTCAAAGAATTGGAAGCACAACAGGAGCAATTAGAACTGGAAGTTGCAAGGCTGGAAAAATATTATCAGTCCTACCGCGACCTGCGCCTGGGTAAACTAGCCTTAGTTCGCGGGCAAGTTCTGTCTGCTGATGTAGTTCGTGTTAACCAACCTGCTGCTGCTCGCCAGGCAGTGATACAACTTTTACAAGAAGCCAATCGCAACGCCAACCTCGAATTAAGCGAGCCTGGTGCAAATCCTGCAAATGCAGAGCTACTACGCGTGACCCAGGAGAGGGTTGAGCAATTGAGTAAGCAGATTAGCGATGGTCAAGAATATGTGGTGCGAATTTTCTCGGCTGGTAATTACGTCAGGGGAGAAAAGCAGATAGAATTTTTCGCCGATACAGCTCGCAATCAACTGGTTTTTTCGGGAGGCGCAGTGCTGGCTACAACTACTACCGATTCCAAAACCATGACATCTTATCAGTTACAGCAACGGCTGGAACTGCTGATTTCTGCTTCCCAATTTCGTGCCCGTAACGCCGGAATTGTCGAAAATGTGCAAGTAGAAGGGACTTTTTTACGCTTTATCACCCAATTAAGACAGTACAATCAACCATTGGAGATCAAAGCGATCGCAGCAGAGGACACTTATACAGCCGGGCCATTGAGAGTAAAATTAGTGGCAATAGTCAACGGACAAATTATTTTTAGTACTTAAAAAATTATTTGCACACTGTTATTAGTAAGATTTAAACATATTGAACAGCAGCCAAAATAGTTGCTGTAATTGCATTTATTCTCTACGTTCGCGTAGCGTGTCGCAGACAGGCGCTACGCGTAGCAAGATCCCTGTAAGGGTACATTTCTAATTTTTAATTTTGAATTTATTATGAATTTCCGTGAATTTTCACCAACCCAACCAGTCATCTTGGGGTTTGATCCAGGTCGAGATAAGTGTGGTTTAGCGGTGATGGGACTGGATCGGCAACTGTATTATCATCAGGTCGTGCTAGCAAAAGAAGCGATCGCTACCATTGAGACACTGCGTAAAAGGTTTCCGATCTCTTTGATGGTCATGGGAGACCAAACTACAGCCAAGCAGTGGAGAGAAAAATTATATCAGGAATTGACAGAACCGCTGAGTATTATTTTAGTGGATGAGCGCTACACAACCTTAGAAGCACGCGATCGATATTGGCAAATGTTCCCGCCCAAAGGGCTAATAAAGCTATTGCCACAGGGTCTGCGACAGCCACCAAGACCGATAGATGACATTGTTGCCATCCTCTTAATCGAAAGATACTTAAATCGCCTCACTGAGTCAGCAGTGAAGAGTGAAGAGTGAAGAGTTAGGAATCAATATCTTCACAACTCCTAACTCACAACTCATAACTCATAACTCATAACTCACAACTCATAACTCCTAGAGTTCCGCCCGAATAGTAAAAGCATAATCTCCTCCAGGCTCTAGCTGATAATCTTGTTGCTCCAAAAATCGACCGAGCGGTTCTTTGATTAAGGCGCGGCCTTGGGAAGGCTTGACAGCAAGTTCTCCCCGGCGAAAATGCCACTGGAAATGCCACTCAAACTCACCCGCACTCACTTCCCCTTCAAGGAAGCCGTGTTGCCAGGATTGGCGAGTAATTCTGACATGGGCAATGGTTTCTGGCAGACGTTTTGCACTCACAATGCTTTATGTCAAGTGTAGAATAACAGCCGATCGTGTAGGCTACTTATTTTATTTACCAAACATAGCTTAATTAGACAAACTGACAAAGTGGATATTTGTAGTTTACTAGGTTGTGTTAATGAGCAAAACGATTTCAGTATCCTGAAGTCGGGGATTTTGCTACGCACAGTATCTTGTAGAGACCGTCTGGCATGGATTGAGGGAATCTTCCATAATCAAAAATTACTAACCCAAGCGTATTGGACTATAACCCCGTATTTCTCACAAGCTTCAGGCGTTTGATGGAGCAGAGGGGCGGAGGGGCAGAGGGGAAAGAACTTGGTATTTGAACTCTCCCCTGCTCCCCTGCTCCCCTGCACAAGCGCAGGCTTTGAGAGGTGTGGTGAGAAATCCGGGTAACCTGTGCGGAGTTAATGCCGAAAAGTTTGGGTCAGCAGACTATCCTGCGGGTAATATTGGTTAAAATTTTAGGAATGAATGTATCCTAGAAACTGCATATCGGATACTTCTTTCATCAGTATATTGTGGATTAATTGGAATTTCCTTAAAGTATTTCAGCACAATTACAGCCCGATAAAGTTTGGAGTATTTAAATTGCTTTTCTTGAATATCAAAACTCATAATATTCTCTAGTGGATGTTCGATAACTTGGTTACCACGAAGACTTTTACGTTCGAGGAATACCTTATCGATACTCTTATAGAAGGTACAGGTAGTTACAGGTGACGTTATAAAAAAAGTAGCGATCGCCATCATAATAAATATAAATAAACTTAAGAAAAATAGATAATGCCGCTGATTTTGCTGCACTAATAGGGAAGTTTGCCCAGAGTTAATAAACTCGTTTATTTTCAAGGTAACTTCCTGATTCTCTTGATAGCTAACATGAGATAAAAGAGCAAAGTCTCTAAAAGTAGTCACAATCACAACTTGATAGGTTTTCCCCCCTTTGCTACCAGTCTTTGTAAGAATGTATGCTTCTTGGGGATCAAACATTTTGACTTTTTCCATACTTCCCAGTAAATTAAATCGCCTGAAGTCACAGTTAATTTGGTTTGATGAAAGGCGATCGCAAGTTATTTGAACTGAAGCAGGCTCAAAAACTAAGCAGTAAATCAAAAAGCTTAAACAGACAGTAAAAATGCACCACCCGATGAACCAATATCTGAGTGGTTGATGCTTTAGCTGCAATTTGGTACGAGTTTCCTCTACAATTTTCATCGGTGGCTGTGTATAAAATACTTAACTCTTAAGTAGAGTATTCCCCTCATAGCTGTCCCACTTATCACAAAATCTAAGTACCAGGGAGGATTTCCGATGAATCGCTAAAAAAGCTTAGACTAACTGGTAGATAATTGGGGCAGAAAGCTATAGCTAGAAGCATGGAAACCAAACAGCTAGGAAAAACTGGTATCTTTGTAAGTGCGATCGGTTTGGGTGGTATGCCTATGTCAATTTCTAATCGCCCTCCCGAATCGGAATCAATCCAAGTTATTCATCATGCTCTGGATCTGGGTATTACATTTATTGACACTGCCGACTCTTACTGCAAAGATGAGTCGGATAAACACCACAACGAGCGGCTAATTCATAAGGCACTTACTAGTTACAAAGGCGATGTTAGCCAAGTAATTGTGGCAACTAAAGGCGGTTTGATGCGTCCCAATGGAAACTGGACAAGCAATGGCAACCCAGAACATTTGCGCCAAACAATTCGAGTCAGCTTTGAAGCATTGGGTGGTACTAAACCCATCGATGTTTGGCAATACCATTCTCCCGATCCTAATTACACTATTGAAGAATCCCTTGCACCAGTTAAAGAAGCAGTGGAGGCAGGGTTGATTCGGTTTGTGGGAGTTTCTAACTTTTCCGTTGAACAAATTAAGCGAGCGCGGGATGTGGTAGATGTTGTCTCGGTGCAGAATCAATACAGCCCTTGGCAACGACAACCAGAAAATGATGGCGTGTCGAAGTATTGTGAACAGCAAGGATTGACCTTTTTGCCTTGGAGTCCCTTTGGTGGTAGGCGTCGCCATCAGGATTTGCAAGATATCCCTGCGATCGCTCAGTTAGCTAAAGAAAAAGGCGTGTCAATGTACAATATAGTTTTAGCGTGGTTGCGTTCCAAGTCGCCCGCTATTTTGCCAATTCCTGGTGCTAGCAAGGTTTCCAGCATTGAAGACTCAACACGTGCTATCAATGTGAAACTATCTGATGAAGAAGTACAAAAAATTGATCGGGCAACTTAATCATTCCATTAACTAATGTAGATGCGCTAGAAGTTACCTAAGATTTTCGTAGCTTGTTTAGCTGCATAAGGGACTTCCAATTAAAAAAATGTCCCATCGCTGTGTAAGCAGGGGGAGCAGAGGAAGCAGGGGAGGAAGAATCCGATCATCGTCTTGGCTCTAAAAATGGGATAATTTAATTTCTGGAAATCCCTAAACTATTGTAAATCCTACACAAAGACGCAAAGGCACTAAGAAATTCTTTGCGTCTTTGTGTATTTATGCAAGACTATTATCTGAAGTAATTAATCTAAAATTTATGCAGACAAATTCTCTAACTAATAGGTTAAAGCAGAGGGTAAAAGTGTTTGCAGTTGTGCTGCTAGCTTCGCAATTTATCTGGCAAAATCCAGGAGACGCCCAGCCACAAAAAGATACGCAACTTCTACCATTTTTTGATAATATATATAACCCGGTTTTTGTTCGTTTTCCCGCAGGACAACAGGTAGATATCACACCATCTCCACCGCTGCTAAATTCTTTTGACAAAGCTGTACTAAAACTCTGCGGCCCTATTGGCACAAGAGTTAGTTCTAATAATTTTAAGCAATTGTTTTCTTCTTATCCAGATGTGTTGCAGAAAATTCAGCAAGTTAGTGGCGGTGAATTTCGTTTGGGACGGCGTAATAAAGCACAATTTCTCGAAGATTTAACAAATATTTGGTTTCAACGTCGGGGTTTTGAACATATATTTTGTGGCGAAATATATAACGCCAATGATATTGGTGGCTTACATTTTTATGGCAGATATTTACAGTTACAAAATGAAGGAATAGGCGGACGTCTGGCAAATAATCAGGGACGAGAGGAAGTTATTCCTGATGTAATTTATACAATGGGTATAGTAATTAAGCAGAAAAATCGTACAGTAACAGATGTCATCAAAGGCTATGGCTACCTCAGCAATGCAGAAGAAATACTTTTAGATGCCACCAAAATATTTAAGCTCCAAGGTAATAATGAGGGAACGTGTATTTATAATGTGCGTGACCGAGAAACGGGAAAATCTTTCCCTACAGTTTTTGTCAGTAAAGAAAAAGCGATCATTACCTATTATCCTGATGCTACTCCTCAAGGTGCAAAATGTAAAAGTTAAAATTGCTAGATTGCCTGCACTAAGCACATAGAGAAAAGACATGATCTTAGAAACACGCCGCTTGCTAATGCGTGATTTTGTAGAGGCTGATCGGCAGGCGGTTTTTACCTATCAATCTGATCCTTTGTACTTGCGTTACAACTACTGGACGCACCGCACACAGAAGGATGTTTGCGAGTTTATCCAGATGTTTATTGATCAGCAAAAAGAGCAACCAAGAACCAAGTTTCAGTTAGCTATTGTCCTCAAAGAAGAAAATTGGCTTATTGGTAATTGTGGTATCCGTGTAAATGACCCAGAAATGCGGGAAGCAAATATTGGCTATGAACTAAATACTCAGTATTGGGGACAAGGTTATGCAACAGAAGCAGCACAGGCCATTTTAAAGTTCGGCTTTGACGAACTGGGAATGCATCGTATCTGGTCTTGGTGTGTTGCGGAGAATGTTGCTTCTGTAAAGGTATTAGAAAAAATTGGTATGCGTCGTGAGGGTCATCTGCGGGAAAAAGAGTTAATCAAAGGTAGATGGTACGACAACTTTCTTTACTCTATCATTGACCACGAGTGGAAAGCAAAGTAAGCTAATCGTCATTCATTTTTCCAGGCTGACTCGCTCGTGGTAAGGGCTTCAGCCCTGGGTTTATGCAACTTAAATGCTCATTAGCTTAACACTGCTTCTATGAGCTACCTCAAAGACAATATCATAAATTCCTGAAAAATTGAGGCTAAGACAAGTTCAGAGGGTCGCAGAGATGACCAATACTATCCTCAATTTACAAACAGCTAGCGGACACGAAATTTTAGCAGCAGAGGGTAAAAAATATCTGCATCCTGGTGGACGCATAGCCACAGATAAATTATTACAGTGGGCAAACCTTCAGTCTGGAGAGACACTTTTAGAGCTACTTATGGAATCTGGAAACATGCGATCGCTACTTTTCACTTTCGCTCAAAATTTAAACTTTTCTGAAACTCAGTTGGAAGAAATATTATCACAACCTCTAACTGAAGTTTTAAATTCGTCTGAATTACAGCAAGAATTAAGCAGCTTAGATACTAATTTACTTAAGAAAACTTTACCCACAGCAGGAGGAGTTTTAGCTAAGGAGTTACCACCTTTTTACAACTGGCTAAAAAATGAGTTGGGAGTCAAGCGGGTTCCTGATAGCCCTGAGCACACAACAACATGGGTAATTGGTTTCCTCCATAATCAAGAAAGTTTAACTCATTTAGTTGAGTTACACCGTCCAGTACCTAGTCCGGCTTTAGAAGCTTCTATTCCCCGCTTAGTAGGGATGTTTGAAGGTGTCGAAGACGCGCAAGTTAGGCAGGAATGGCAAAAAGCGATCACAGCTCTATGTCTAGTTCTAGTTGTCGCCGCACGCGAACAAGATAGAACAGCTGTAAGAGTCTGAATTGCTCTGCCCCGCGTGGTCTATAGCGGTTCTCAATTGGGTAAAATAGTAGGGCGTACAGTTAGTTATACGCCCCTACTATGTGTTGCAACCAAACTCTAATCTATATTTCCAGATGCGATCGCATCCAATTTCTCCACATTAAGTATTGTAATGTTACCACCCCGACGATAAGCAATTACTGACTTGAGACTTTTAATTAACCGCACACATTCTTCGTAAGTAATGCCACTACTTCGAGCCATGCGATAATAAGATAATTTGACTTTTAAATACTCGCCTTGTGAACTAGATTCAGTTCCAGATTCAGCAGCAAAATATTGAATTAATCTAGCAAGGCGAACAATAGCTCTTTCAGAAACTAATCCGTGGACTGTTTCATGTAATTGCTGAATCCGACTGTTAAAAACCATCAGCATTCGTAATGCAATTTCAGGATTTTCCTGAATAGCTTTTAATAAAGTATCTCGCTCTACAGTAAGAATCTCACAATCAGATTCAGCAGTAACAGTTGCTGGAGAAATTCCATTTCCCAATAAAGCAGGAGCCGCAAAAATTTCCCCAGCAGCTAAGGCACGGAGAATCGTTTCTTTCCCCGTTGTTGCTGTTTTGGTAACTTGAATTGATCCACTGACAACAGCATGGAGTTTTGCTGGTAAGACATCACCCTCATGCAGAATAATCTCTCCTTTGCTATGGCGTTGCACCTGAGTGTAAGGTTGCAAACTTATCTTCTCTGCTGTTTCTAAACCTGCAAATACGATAATTTGCGAAAGTTGTTCCAGGGATACTTGCATGATTAGCCATATATTGCAAAGGCTGGACGATGATGAATCCAAGGGTTAGCCGCTTCTAATTGTGCTGCTAGGCTGATGAGTGTAGCTTCAGCGGCAGGTTTACCAATTAGCTGCACACTGATGGGTAAACCTTTACTATCAAAGCCTACAGGAATTGCGATCGCAGGTTGTCCAGTTGCATTCGCAGGCGGACAAGGGGCAACCCATTGAATAATATTTTGGAATGTTTCTTCTGGACTCAGCGAAGCCCATTCCCCCACGCGGATAGGTGAATGTAGATAAACTGGCAATACCAGCACATCGACGGTATCGAAAAACGCCACAATCTGCCGTGCCACTATCTGCATTTGGGAAACTGCTTGCAGGTACTGGGCAACAGAACCTGTGCGTGCAAATAGCCAGCGATTTAATGGCTGCAAGACTTCAACAGGAAGTCCCGATGCCGCTACCCCAGCTTGCCAAACGATTTGAAATGGTTCAACTAAACCACTAAAATCTGGGGATTTCTGTTCAACTTGGTGGCCGAGTTGTTCTAATAACTCTACTGTTTGGCGGACACCTTGCTGACAGTTGGCGTCGGCTTCTCCCAAAGGAGAAATGCTAGTGTCAAAGGCAATTCGCAAAGCACCGAGTTTTGTCTGAGTGGCGGCGAGAAATGATGATTCAGGATCGGGCAACCAGTAAGGATCGCCTGTGACATAGCCAGATATGGCATCCAAAAGGGCAGCAGCATCAGCAACAGTCCGGGCGATCGGGCCGTTGGCGGCAATTCCAGCAAGGCGTTCGCCTACGGGTGCTTTACTTACCCTGCCCCTGGATGGTTTGAGTCCCACCAAACCACAACAAGCCGCAGGCCCCCGAATCGAACCACCGCCATCAGAACCTTGAGCGATCGCACACAATCCCGCCGCTACCGCCGCCGCTGCGCCACCACTGGAACCGCCAGGGGTGTATTCTAAATTCCACGGATTTCTGGCTGGGGGAAAACCCGTAGGTTCGCTGTAAGGCAATGAACCTAATTCAGAGGTGGCTGTTTTACCAAGAATAGTAAACCCAGCTTGCTTAATCCGGCTCACAACGCCATCATCATAATTAGGGATATTGTTCAGTAATGCCGGATTTCCAAAAGTACAGGTAACACCCGCTACAGAGTTGAGGTCTTTAATGGAAATTGGCACTCCAAAAAATGGTGGTAGTTCTGAGGTAGTTGTCAATAATTCTGTTTTGGCTTTGGCATCTGCGATTGCTAGTTCTGCCGTCACCGTAAAATAACTTCCTAATTGGGGATTTAACTGCCCAATCCGTTCTAAATATATTTCCACCAACTCTAGCGGTGATACTTCTCGGCGACGAATTAATTGCGCCAACTCTAGTGCTGGGGTAAATGCTAAATCAACTTCATTCATACGTTAGTGAATGGGTAATTTTGTCTTTATTTGGGATTTGGAAACTGAAATTGTTACTTTAGCAGGATTTCCGGGAACTATACATTTTATAGCTCCTGAAGTTTGTCAATAATTTAGGATGCTCAGATGCAACAGGCGTGGTTAGGTTCTTATTCAAGCCATTTTAATTGTTTCGCATAAACTTTCGACAAATCCCTAAGGGGTATTTATGGCTAATCTAGAAATACTTATTAGTGAATTGCCAACACTGATTCAGAGTTTAAAACTGACTCTTGGCGATTCTAATGAAATTATGGAACAAATTATCCTGATCAATAATGCTCAGGAACAACTACGGAATATTAAAAAATTAATCGCTCAGGAATTAAAATTTGATTGCATCAAAAATTCTGCGATCGCTACACTTCCTCGAATAAGTACAGTAGCTAGTTTGTTTATACCTAGTCTGGGATTAGTAGATCCAGCCATAGCAGAAAAATTTGGCAACTCAGAAACTAAAATTTCATTAACTGATTTACAATCAAAAATTGATGGCTGGATTGAATGGGGTTATTTTTTGCAAGCAATAGCAGCTGATATTCTCAGTGATATTAAATTAGTAGATCAACTAAATTCTGATATTAATCATCCCAGCATATCCACGGAATTCAAAGCACTTACTGCAAGATTAAAGATTAACTTAGACTTTGGCAAATCTAATATTTTGCAATATCAAATTCAAAATATTAACAATTCTCAAAAGGAGTTGTTACAGTTACAGCAAAAATTAAATTATATTTTTAATACTATTAAAACTAGTCGTAGCTTATTAAATATTTTATTAGGGGTATCCGCTTTTTATGGTAAATCTGGTTTCGCTCTAGAGTGGTTAGATGATGACCACGAATTAATTATATCAAGTGAGAGAAAATTTCAAGAATTGACAGATATTCTCAATGATTGTGATTATTTCCAAGAACAAATTGCTGCTTTAATTATTCAGGGTGACACTTTAAGGGAACAGGCAGAAGAAGCCTTAAAAAAGATTGAACAGGAAAATAGCAAAGAACCAATTATTAGCCAACAGGTAAAAATAGTACCAAAGTTTTCAACACAAAAAATAGTACGTTCAGCTTTGGTTATAGCCTCAAGTTTATTAATCTTAGGTTTTGGTGGTTGGAAAATTAAAGAGCAAAGTTCACAATTGCAGCAGAGAAGTCTAAGTTTAACTCAAGAAGGAAGTGCGATCGCCAACTTTAAATCTGCTCAAAAACTCGGTATGGAGGCTGCTTCTCTGGTTCAAAATCCACCGCATCCTCTCAAAGTCTGGCAACAAGCACAAAACAAATGGCATCAGGCAATAAAGTTGTTAGATAGTATTCCTAATCAAACATCAGTTTCTGACCGAGCAAAGAATAAATCAGCTTACTATCGGATTAACTATAACGCAATCAATCAAAGAGTCTTAATTGAAAAGAAAGCTATAGCAAATTTAGAATCAGCCCAAAAGCTAGCAATAGAAGCTAATTTATTTGTCCAAAATCCGCCTCATCCGCTACTAGTTTGGCAGCAAGCACAAGCCAAATGGCAACAGGCAATCAATTTATTAGAAACGATTCCAGAGAATACTTCTGTTTCTATAAAAGCTAAAGAAATACTTCCTATTTATAAAACTAACTATACGGCTATCAGGCAAATCATCCAAAACTAAAAAACGATTACAAGATTTCTGATTTCTCTAAGAAGTTACGAATCCAAGCCTTTCGATTTTTGTAACAAAATAAAGAGGCAAATCGCCCTCTTTTGACGCTTCACCTCTCTTAAGAACAGATAATTACAACTAACAATTACACCTTAGAACGGTCAGTCAAAATCTCATAACCAGTCTCTGTCACCAACACTGTATGCTCAAACTGAGCCGACAAAGAATTATCCACAGTAACTGCTGTCCAACGGTCAGATAATGTTCGAGTGTGTCTAGAACCCGCATTTAAAATTGGCTCAATTGCCAGCGTCATCCCCGCACGGAGTTTAACATTCGGCATCTCACGGGTACGGTAGTTGAATACTGAAGGTTCTTCGTGCAGGTTACGACCGACACCGTGTCCAGTGAATTCTTCGACTATACTAAAGCCGTTAGCTTTCACATGG
The DNA here is from genome assembly GCF_034531305.2 of Nostoc sp. ChiQUE02. NCBI lineage: Bacteria > Bacillati > Cyanobacteriota > Cyanophyceae > Nostocales > Nostocaceae > Nostoc > Nostoc sp. ChiQUE02. Next base: position 59,596 of record NZ_JAVRBN020000035.1, on the reverse strand, counting down.
TCTTCAATTGCTCCAGCTAGGTCAAGCAGGTATACACCAGCCTTTACTTGTTCGATGCCCTTATATAAAGCTTCTTCTGCTACGCGAATTAATTTAGCAGCTTCTTGCGTCACTTCACCGACAGCAATTGAAATGCAAGAATCACCATGAAAGCCTTGGTAATAAGCTCCTGTATCTACTTTTAATACATCCCCCACCCGAATTACTTTCTTGGGACTAGGAATGCCATGCACTGCTTCATTATTAATGCTGGAGCAGATAGAACCTGGAAAACCGTGATATCCTTTAAAACTTGGTGTAGCACCCATTTCGCGGATACGTTTTTCTGCATAAACATCCAAATCAGCCGTGGTCATTCCTGGCTTTACTAGCTCGGAAATTTCTTTTAGGACAGTTGCCACAATTGTTGCTGATTGCCGCATGATTTCAATTTCACGTGGCGATTTAATTTCAATTCCTCGGCGTTGTTTTTTCGATGTTGTAGGTTGAGTTGTTTGAGAAAGTAAGTTACTGAAAATGTTCATAGGAAATTAATAATTACTGGTGGCTCTGCCGCTAAAGTATCAATGCTTTCTCTAGATTACTTGAGAAATAATATCTATAATTTAAGTTATTTTAATCCCCGATCGGATTCTTCCAGTTTAGCCGCTAACGTATATAGAATAACACATTCGCATACTCCTGATGTGTTGGACTTGAATCAAAAGTACCATAACTTTTTTTTCGCTGCACACTATGCGATTTAGCTCAATTAACTTTAATTGAAACATTAGACGCTGCCAAATACTGAGTTGAATAATTTTTAATTTGTGATGGCGATCTCTCCAGTCATACCTGCTTCGGTATGTCCCGGTATTGGACAACGCAAGCCATAAGTGCCAGATTTTAGGGGCACAAATACCCACTCAGCTTCAGCACCTGGCTTGAGTTCTAGTTCGTGGATGGCTCCTTTAATTTCTACTTTGCCTGCTTGGACTTTTTGTGTCCAGATGCCATCAGCAAAATCTTTAGCAGTAAAATAGTGCTTCAGTTGACTGGGATTGGTAAGCCGTAGTTGATAGCGTTTGCCAGCCACTAATTCCAAGTGATTTGGCTCAAACTTGAGTTCGTTAGCGGAATTACCCAAGCTAACTGTAATTTCTGTGGCTGGTTGCTTGAGCAAATCGCCAGACAAATTTGCCGCCATTGCTGGAGTAACAGCGATGAAATTTAGACCCAGCAGAAACGCTAATATCACGTAGTTACGCCGTAATATTTGCACCCAAGCAGGAGTTGGGCAAGTAAGAGATTTAATTACAATTTCGTAAAAATGGTTGTAAATTTTCATCACTAGTTCTCAAAAGGCAATGCTAATGAGTAGGAACAATTAATCGGTAGTGGGAAAAACTACTTTACCCATTCTTTATATTATCCATGTCCAGTGCCCATATTTACCTAATGCCTTTCTCTGCTAACACAGATGGCCCAGCAGTAACGACTACGATTTGATCTGGATGGAGTAACTCACGAGACGCTTGATTAACTTGGTCAAGAGTAACTTTCTGGATTTTATCAGTGAAGGAGTGCAATTCTACTTTATCTAGTCCATACACCTCATTCATCAAAATTCTATCTGTTAATTCCTCTGGGTTTGCCAGGGAAACATTGTAGTTGCTGATGAGCGTGCGTTTAGCTGTTTCTACTTCCAGTAGGGTGACGCCTTGTTGATGGATTTGCTGTAGTATTTGGCGGGTGCTAGCGATCGCTTTATTGCTATCTTCAGGACTAGTTTGCATCTCAATCAAAAATGTCCCTGCATTTTTCCCAGCTTGGAAGGAGCTATAAATTCCATAGCTCAAACCTTGGCGATCGCGTACTTCTGCACCCAGTCTACTGGATAAGGTATCGCCTCCCAAAATCTGGTTCAATACTAAGGCTGCGTGAAACCGAGGATCGTAACGGTTAATAGCTGTGTAACCCATATAAGTAACAGCTTGGGCTTTACCTGGTAAAACTGGGTTGACACTCACTATTTTTTCCGGCATTGATACCGTGGGATATTTTAATGTGGGTGCTTGACCGCTAACTTCCCAGTCTCCAAACTCATTTTTAATGAGCGATCGCACTTTGTCCAGATTAAAATCTCCCACCAGCGCTAGCACTGTCGTATCTGGACGATAATGTTTCGCTTTGAAATCAATCACATCCTGGCGCTGAATCTGCTGTAAACTCTCCTCTGTGGGAAAGGTGTGTAAGGGATGTTTTTTTGGGTAAATTGACTGAACAAATATTCTTCTCGCTACTTCTGATGGCTCATCTAATTCCAGTTGCAAATCAGTTAAAGTTTGTTGGCGATGCAGTTCCAACTCTTTGACTGGAAAGGTACTATTTTTAACAATATCTGCCAATATCTCCAGGAGTCTCGGCAAATCCTCTGCTAAACTATCACCTTCGATATGCACACCTTCGCGATAGGTTTGAAAGTCTAGACTTGCCCCTCGTTCTGCCAAAACTTTGGCAATAGTTAAAACATCCTTGCTTTTGGTGCCATTGAGTAAATTATCTGCGACAAAAGCAGCTAGTCCAGCTTGATTATCTGGATCAAATTCTGTCCCGGCTTGAATATAGCCGCTCAAGGTAACGGTGGGAGTACTATTATCAGCTAACAGTAATATCCGCAGTCCGTTGGTAAATTTGAATTCCTGTGGTAATACTTGGGCGATTGCATCTGTAGCCAAATCCACAGGCGGTAAGTACTTCCCCACCTCAGAAGGAAGCACAGGTGCGCCAGGAGAGAAGTTTTCTGTAGTTTGGGCTGAGTCTGGTTTGTCACCAACTTCTGTTATCCGCTTCTGGGTTGGTTCAAAAAAGCCTACTGTCCTGGCTCCTTTTGTGAGGTATTTGTTAATTACAGCGACAACATCCGTCGGCTTCACTAGACGAACAGCTGCCAAATAGCGGTCTGTGTAGCGATAATCACCAACAGTTGTCTCATCAGTGCCCAATCGCATTGCTTGAGAGGTGATATCACGGTTACTCAAAATTACATCTGCTGTTAATTGGGTTTTGGCTCGTTCAACTTCTTCAGATGTCACACCTTTTTCTGCTACATTAGCGATCGCACTACTCAACACTGAGTCAATTTTTTTCAAATCTTGTTTAGATCCAGCTGTCACCAACACCTCATACCATCCAGATTCTCGCAAACTGGTAACGGACGCTGTTAATTCACTAGCTAAACCTGATTCCACCAATGCCTGATAAAGTCTAGAATTCCGTCCCTCTGTCAAAATGTAATCCATCACATCTAGCGCAGGCACATCTGGTTGATTTGCATCCGGTAGAGGATACACCGCCTGTAATAGTCGTCCTGCACCCGGTTCTCGTAATACGATTGGAGATGAAGAGGATGAGGGAGAAATAACTCCTGCCGACGCTCGCGGACTCGCTAACGCTGCGCTATCCTGCCTCCTGTCTAGTTTCCCAAATACCTCTTTAACTATTTCCAGAGTGTTTGCAGTTTGAAAATCTCCAACAATTACTAAGACAGCATTATCGGGACTGTAAAAATTGCGGTAATATTTTTCTACCTGCTCAACTTCAAATTTCTCGACATCAGCTTTCGTGCCACCAACAGGCAACCCGTAAGCATGATTGGGAAACACCGCCTGCATAACGGCACGGTTGAGGCGATATTCTGGACTATTTTCGTAACCCTGCAACTCCGAAATTACTACCCGCTTCTCACTCGCTAGTTGCTCTGGCTCAATCTGGGAATTTTGCATCCTGTCCGCTTCTAATACCAAGAGCGCTTTCAGCTTGTTTCGTTCCACAGTACCGTAATATGCAGTTTGGTCATAGCTGGTAAAAGCATTGGAATCACTACCTAAAGCACTAAACAAACGTCCAAATTGAATCGGACGATTATTTGTACCTTTAAACATCATGTGTTCCAACTGGTGGGCAATGCCATTCACGCCCGGTTCTTCGTTGCGTGAGCCAACCTTGTACCACACCTGCACCGTCACTACTGGCGCAGTATGCACTTCCTTTGTCAGGACAGTTAGACCATTCTCCAATACTGTCTTACGGACATTTTCTGTCAGTGTTGAGGGCATTATTCTTTTTGCTAGCAAGCTTGACTGATATTTTTCTTTATTAGATGTGGCTGCATATTGGCTATGAGCAGGTCGATCGCTCAACAAAAAAACCGCTACTAGCCATAAGCTTAAAAATAATAACGGCAAAGGATATTTATAAAATCTGGAAAATCCATACATGTATTTAGCAGATATATCTGTAAATTAAGTTACATAGTTATTTGGGAAAGTGACTACAATTTAATCTGGTAAAAAAATCTGTTACCTCAGTAACAATACAGAAAAACAATATATTAGCAACAAAGGTAATAAAAAAGCTAAATTATGGCAATTTTGCTAAAACCCGAATGAATTCTAGGGGTAAGCCATCAGTATCGGCGATGAAAGCCACTTCGTAAAGGCGATCGCCTATTTGCTGTTGTGTCGGTTCTAAAAGTACCTTCAACGGTTGTAATTCTCCGGGTTGACTCTCAGCAGCTATTGCTACACGTTCTTGCAAATTTGTCAACCAGTTTGGTAAATCTGGTGTAATCTCAGTTAAATCGAACGAGAGATGATAGTAGCCCACATAATGTTCGTCAGCAAACGCATCTGGTGCTGGTTTTGGTTCGGGAATTTGGATCAGTTCAATTCTGCCGCCCAACCCTTCCATCCAGCAAGCTAGGGTGTAGCCGGTAGTAAAGCGTTCCGAAATTGTAAACCCTAAATGTTCGTAGAAAGCGATCGCTCGATGAATATTCGCAGTCCGAATAGAAGCGTGGTGCATAATTTAGTTATTAGTCATTAGTCATTAGTCATTAGTCAAATGACCAATGACTAATAACCATTACTCAAATAACCTGAAATAGGGGTAGCGCACAGGGACGCCAGGCTCTTTTTCCAAGTCAAAATTAATCACTTCCCAGCAAGGATCTTCTGAGGTATCGGGGCTAAACTCCACGGGTAAGCCGTATAGTCGAGCAGCTGTAGCTTCTGGCTGTCCAGAACGCCAAGGTGTGCTGCGTTCTAAGTAGCCACTCATCAATTCCTGATAGCGTCGAGCAATAATCACTCTTGTTGCTCGATAGCCTTGGGTATACAGCTTGTCTAATGCTTCGTGAATTTCAAACCGAATACCATCAGGATGAGTATGCTGCCTATACCATTCATTATTCCACCTGCGCCAATGACGCCCCGATTGCAAATGGATTAACTCTCCATTTTTAGGATTAGCTTCAAACGCGCCATGACGCGGACACAAATAGGTATCTGTTAGCGTCAGCGCCGGAATAGTCTGGCGACAGTGGGGACACTGTATTTCCGGCCCAAACATCGGGTACTGCAAGCCTGGATTCATCATGAAGTGCGTACAAACATAATTTTGTCTTCACCAGCACTAGTGGATTGGATTATACACTTCGGCTCCACCACTTTGGGTTACTTGCTCACTGCCGCATAGACACGGAGTTGCGACAGAAACATTGTTCACTAGTGTTTTCCTCAGCGTAGAGGCTTGACGCTGTGATATTCTGGTTGTGCAACCAGCCTCAAAGGTTGGAGTTTCTCCAGTGTTCCTGGGTACCATATTAATATTCTATCGTGTCTACAGCTTCTTACTGGACATCTCCCGATTTTTCTCAAGCTGCCTTCATCGCAGCCAATGCTGTTGTTATGGGTTCGGTAAATATAGCAGCAGGGGTGAGCATTTGGTATGGAGCAGTGGTTAGGGGAGATGTGGAACGGATTGAAATTGGCGAATGCACAAATATTCAGGATGGTGCAATTCTACATGGTGATCCTGATTTTCCAACAATCTTAGAAGATCATGTTACCGTAGGGCATCGCGCTGTGATACATTCCGCTTACATCGAGCGTGGAAGTTTGATTGGCATCGGCGCAGTGATTTTAGACGGGGTACGAGTGGGCGCTGGTAGCATTATCGGTGCTGGCGCAGTCGTAACCAAGGATGTACCTCCTTTATCCCTAGTTGTAGGCATTCCTGGCAAAGTGTTACGGCAAGTATCAGAAACTGAAGCCGTAGAACTCATTGAACACGCTAAACGTTACCAAAAGTTAGCTTTAGTTCATGCTGGTAAAGGTACTGATATCGGGTTTAAGAAGTCTTAGGGGACTTCCAACTAAAAAAATATCCTATCGCTGTGGAGGCAGGGGGCAGGGAGCAGGGAGCAGGGGGAGAAAGAAAAATCTTATCTGAGTAAATTTGGATAATTTATTTTCTGGAAGTCCCTAGGGAGCAGAGGGAGCAGGGAGCAAGGGAGAATTTTCCCCTCTGCCCCCCGCACCCCGCCCCTCTGCCTCTTTTCAATGCCCAATGCCCCATAATTTAAACATTCTTTACATATCTAGTTGGAAAAGTTGCCCACTTCAGCTAAAAATAAAAATGAGAGCAGTTGACAAAACTTTAATTTCTACTTAAGAGAGGGGTTCTAGATATGGATATCGATTACCGTATAGCGATCGTTTTAGCACCAGTTGCCATTGCTGCTGGCTGGGCAGTGTTTAATATTGGCGCTGCGGCTTTAAGACAAATTCAAGGCTTTTTGGATAGAGAAGCTTAAATTCGGCTCAATATCATTACTCTTCAACCGGCTGTTGTCTTTACGGAGACAGTCGGTTTTATTCATATCGATGTAATGCGGCATTGGGTTTAGTAGTCTCCCTTGTCTCCGTCATCCCCACACTCCTCACCCATCTTGGATATAGATTCTGTAATACAGCCCCTGCAACGCTTTGGCGTTCATTTGGGACTTGCTCGCATTGTCAATCTATTAGCAAATCTTGGCAATCCCCATCACCAAGTCCCGATAATTCACGTTGCTGGCACTAATGGGAAAGGTTCAGTCTGTGCCTATCTTTCTTCGGTACTTACTGAGGCTGGTTATCGGACAGGACGCTACACTTCCCCCCATTTAGTCGATTGGACGGAACGTATTTGTCTGAATGAACAGCCAATTTCCTCAGAGGAATTGAGCCAATTATTAGAAAAAGTCCAAACGGCGATTCGCCCTGATGATGATTCTGCAACTCAGTTTGAAGTAATTACGGCAGCTGCTTGGTTATATTTTGCCCAGCAGCAAGTCGATGTGGCTGTGGTAGAAGTCGGACTAGGAGGGCGCTTAGATGCTACCAATGTCTGCTTGGAACCCTTGGTTACAATCATCACTTCTATCAGCCGGGAGCACTGGCAGCAACTTGGCCCTACCATCGCCGACATTGCTAGAGAAAAAGCAGGTATTCTCAAACCTGGATGTCCCGTTGTGGTTGGAGGATTGCCACCGGATGCAGAAGAAGTTGTGCGATCGCGTGCTTTAGAATTAGAATGCCCGATTTTTACGCCTCAACCCGCCCGTGAATTAACCTCTGGATGGGCAGAGTATCAAACAATAAAAAATTCAAAATTAATTAAATACCCTTTGCCCTTAGCAGGACAAATTCAGTTAACTAATTCAGCTTTGGCTTTGGCTGCATTAGAAATTCTCCAACAACAGGGTTGGCAGATTTCTGAAGAAGCCATAGTTAATGGCATGGCAAAAACTAAATGGCCGGGGCGGATGCAATGGACTACTTGGAACAACCATAAATTATTACTTGATGGCGCTCATAATACGGCCGCAGCCCAAGTTCTCCGCCAGTATGTTGATAGCTTAAATGCAATTAATCACAAGCCAGTCAATTGGGTTATGGGAATGTTTTCCGATAAGGATCATGCTGATATTTTTACTGCCTTACTGCGACCAGGCGATCGCCTTTTTTTAGTAGCAATACCCATAGAACCTTGGCCTGGTAGAACTTCTGCTGACCTAGACTACTTAGCAAACCTAGCTTACAGCCTCTGTCCAGAATTAAGCGATCGCCAAATACATCCAGATTTATTCACAGCATTAGAAGTCGCAACCTCAACCACTACCACAGATGATTTAATCGTTGTGTGTGGTTCCCTTTATTTAGTAGGCGATTTTTTACAGAGGGAGAATAGGGAATAGAAAAGAGGTATCGGGGCAGGGTACGGGGGGCAGAGAGGAAAACGCTTTTCCCTTGCTCCCTGTTCCCTTGCTTCTTCCCCAGTCCCCTAATTTATCTTTGATTCCACTCTTGTGCCGCATCTTCTACGGCTTTATCTACAGTCTTCTCGCCTAACATTGCTGCTTGCAAGTTCTCGTACACTGCCTTTTGCAGTTTGTTGAAATCCTTCAAAGTCGGGGTTAATATTTCTGCCTGTTGCAGTTCTTTGGCAGTGATAACTCGCGCTTTTTCTACTGTTGAAGCATTAGCTGGAACATTTGTAAAGTAACTATCAGATAATGCTTTGATTGTAGAAGGTAGGACATTTGCAGCTTTAGCAAAGGCTAACTGATTTTCGTCATTGGTGACAAATAAAGCAAACTTCACAGCGCCATCTGGTTGTTTGCTATCACGCGGAATAACTATGTTCATCACAGCGACATTTTTCTTGCCTGTGTCACCAGTGAGTTGAGGTGCTATTCCCGAAGCTTGAGCAATTTTAGGGGCATTATTAGCGATCGTCTTCAGAAACTCGGGTCCAGAAGCTAGAAACGCAGTTTCTCCAGATTGGTATAAATCGATCGCGTGGCGATGTCCTTGAGTCAAAGCTTCTTTAGGAAGCAAGCCTTTTTTATACAAGTCAACCCAATACTGAAACGCTGCTTTCCCTTGTGCTGAATTAAACGCCGCTTTCCCCTCAGCATCTACTAGGGTGACTCCCATTTGCACGAAAGATTCCAGCACTTCACCAGAATCTTGCGGTACGAAAGTCACAAAAAAAGCATATTTGCCAGTCTTATCTTTAATTTGTTGCGCCGCTTGTGCCAATTCTGCGTAGGTTGTGGGTATCTTATTGATACCTGCCTGTTTTAACAAATCAGTGTTATAAATGGTTAGCCGTGTGGTGAGATACCAGGGAATCCCAAAACTTTTGCCATTAAGCGTGCTTGCTTTCCAGATATTCGGTAGATAGGAGGAACGTACATCGTTTGGGACTTTCGCGTCTAAATCTAACCAGGCATTTCGTCCAGCAAGTTGGGAAGCGAAACCCGGATTGAGGTTAACTACATCAGGTGGCGTTTTTGCTGAGACAGCTGTTAAAATTTTGTTCTCCATTGCCGCCCAAGGTACATCAACCCAATTAACCTTTATACCTGGATTTTGCAATTCAAAATTTGCAATTAGGCTTTTGAAGTAGTCGGTAAATTGAGGTTGGAGTTGCATTGTCCAAAACTCAACAGTTGCTGCTCCTGAATTAGCTTGTTTTGTACTTGTACCAACATTACCTGTGCTGCAACTTACAATCCAACTAGTTAATAAGCCAAGCAGTGCGAAAGCAATAAGTTGTTTAAATTTTCGTAATTGAATCATTTTCCCAGTATTTTTACGCTTGCTCAGTGTGAAAAGCTTAGACAGAATTGTCGAGATTATAGGCTAAATAAATTACCTAGCACCAAGTCCGTTTCTTAGTATCATTTAAATTTTCAATTTAGCAGTCCAGCGGGCACAACTGTGGTAAAAAGCTTCAAAAGTCTGTTTGGCAAATCGAATAAAGGGGTCGGTATTGAACTTGCTCCCGAACGGGTAAATGTAGTTCAGCTACGCAAGCAGCGTCAAGGCTTGAAACTAGAAACCTTTACATCGGTAGCAGTTCCAGAAGGCATAGTTACCGATGGTCAAATCACCGACCCTCCAGCAATGGCACAATTAATCCAGCAGGCGCTAGCTGAGAGCAAAATCAAAACTTCTCGCGTTGCTACTGCTGTACCAGGGCGAGATTCCATCGTTCGGATCATACCAGTGCCAACGGAGTTAGACGACAAAGAACTGCGAGAAATGGTGCTAAACCATGAAGCAGGTTTGTATTTACCTTATCCTCGTGAAGAGGCTGATGTAGATTACCAGAAACTTGACTACTTTATAGATGAGGATGGCATTGAAAAAGTACACGTACTCCTAGTTGCAACCCGTAAGGAGATAACGGATACCTATATAAGTACTTTCGAGCAGGCAGGATTACAAATTGATGTTTTAGAAATTAACAGTTTTGCGCTGATTCGGACTATTCGCGAGCAACTGCGACAATTTGGGCCACAAGAAGCAGCAGTACTAGTTGATATAGAGTTCGATAGTACAGAAATCGCCATCATCGTTAACGGAGTGCCGCAATTTTCGCGCACAGTTCCAATCGGGACTTATCAAATGCAAACTGCCTTAGCAAGGGCAATGAGCTTACCCACATCACGAGATATGGAACTGTTACACGGAATGATCATTCCCCCAACTCCTATAGACGGCGGGAAAACCGGCGTCACCGAAATCAATCCTGGTATGGCAGCCATATTGAGAGTATTGGGAGAACTAACAGATGAATTGCGCCGTTCCATCGATTTTTACCTCAATCAAAGTGAAAATTTGGAGGTAGCGCAGATTTTATTAGCTGGGCCAGGAGGTGGACTCCAACAGCTAGATGAATTTTTTACCCAACGATTGAGCTTGCCAACTACCCAAATAGATCCAATCGGGTCTTTGTCCTTGGAAGTGGAAACTGATAAATATCCACAGGTACAACGCTCTGGCTTGGCGATCGTACTCGGTCTAGGAATGAGGGAGGTGTAACAAAATGTACAGTCTAGATGTTAACTTTCTTAAAGATCGCCCAGCATATCAGAAAAAGCCTGAGAGAAAGGGAGGAATAGCCCTAAATCTGCCTACGGGTAATTTAACACCAGTGTATGTGGGAGTTGCACTAGGTGTAGGTCTTCCAGCTTTTTTGGGAATCGGTTGGTGGTTATTGCAAGGGAAGATTGTTGAATTAGAGGGGACAATAGCACAACTAGATCAGGAAAACAAAAGGTTAGATACAGAGATAGGAAATCTTAACAAAATCAAAGCCGAGACAGACGCAGTTAAAGGGGAAACCCGAGCTTTAGTCACAGTATTTGACCAGATTCGTCCTTGGTCAGCAATGCTGCAAGATTTGCGCGATCGCATCCCAGCAGCAGTGCAAATTAAGAACATTAGGCAAACCCCACCCATTCCGGCAGCGGAAGGAAAGCCAGCAGGCAATCCCGCTGGGGGATTAGAAATTACCGGATTCGCTCGTTCTTTTAACGATGTCAATGATTTCTTATTGAGTTTACAACAGTCTCGGTTCTTGAAGTCCACAGAAAGCAGAATTCTGACGGCAACGTTAGTAGATGCTCCTTTAACTCCAGGTGTAAGTCAACCCAATAGTGGTGTAACAATTAAACCACCCCAAGTAGTTGAATACACTATTCAATCAAGCATGAGTGATGTTCCAGCTTCGGAATTAATCCGGGAGTTGGAAAAAAAAGGCACAGTGGGGTTAGTAACTCGAATTCGTAGTATGCAACAAACAGGAGTCATTTCAAAATGACGCTGAGTGATGATTTAAATTTTGCCGAACATGGTGGGGAATTCGATTCGGAAACGCCAGCATACCCAGTGCTATTTGGTATTGCCTTCACACCAAAAATTATTGGGATCTTGGTGGGGGTAATTGGTTTAGCGGGAGCAGGTTATATATTGTTAAACCTGCTGATGCCAGCTTGGGAAAGCTATCAGCAGCAGCAAGCCAAAACCTCCGAACTGCAAGGGCAAATTGAGCAGAAAAAAGCCAACATCAAACAGATTGACAAAGTTAAAGAGGAACTAGCACAGGCAAAACTGCAAAAAGTTCAGGTTTTAGGTTTATTTGCTAACGAAAAAACCTTGGATACATTGCTGTTGGATATGAACCGCTTAATTGAGTCTGGCAATACTCCAACTTCTATTAATGCAGTAAGAGCCAAACTGAAGAAATTTGTGCCAGTTTCCCAAAAACCAGAACCAGTTACCGATGGAACACTAGGACTCCAGGTTGACGGCAAGCTGCAACGCAGCAGTATCAATGCCGAAATTACAGGAACTTATGAACAAACACAATCAATAATGCGTAACATTGAGCGTCTACAGCCTTTGTTAATAGTTAAAGATTATCAAGCAACTTTGGCTCCAGTAGAGTCAAGATCCCCATTAGATAAAACGCCAGTGCGGGTAGGCCCAACAGCGATTAATACATCATTCCAGTTACAGGTATTGATGCCACTTAGTCCAGAAGAAATAGCGGCTGCGGCAGCTAAAAATGTCCCTAAAAAGTAGTTAGGAATGAGTAGTTAGGAGTTATGAATTACGAGTTATGAATTGCGAGTAATGAATTACCAGTTATGAATTACGAATTATCATTCTTAACTATTCACTCCGAACTCATAACTATTTACTCTTAACTCCCAACTTCTCACAATTGTTTGTAAACAAGGTTTTATAAGGTGAGGAATGAACTGTGAAACAGCTTCACGGTAATAGTTTTATATTGGGTACTGCCGCTTTTGTATTTTTGGCAGCTCAACCAGTTTGGGCACAAATTAGTCAAATTACTGATGTCCAGTTAAAGCCAGTTGATGGTGGAATTAGCGTTGCTTTGAAAACTTCTTCAGGGTCGCGCCCCCAAGTTTTCACTACAAAAAGAGGCAAGGCTTTAATCGCAGATATTATCAATACTCAATTACGATTACCACAAGGTAATAGTTTTCGTCAAGATAGCCCAGCACCAGGAATTGCGTCTGTTGAGGTTAATCAACTTGATGCCAATAGCATCCGAGTGACGGTAACTGGCAGTAACAACGCACCTGGCAGTCAACCCGTGGTGCGATCGCCAAATGGAATTACACTCAGCTTTAGCCCATCCACAGGCACTACAGCATCAGCACCAACGTCAACAGCGCCAACATCCACAGCACCGCCTGTTACTACTCCAGTCCAATCTGGTCAAAAGCCAGATGTTCTCGTTCCCAACCCGCAAGTCACCATTGACGGACAACCTGCACAAGCTGCTGGCCCAGGTCAACCAGTGAGTCAGGCTCCACCTTTCTTACCCAGAGCCGTCGCACCACCAGTAGGAGATATTGCCATCTCTAATACTGATGCTTCTCCTAGCACCATTGACTTAGGAACTCAGGAACGTGTACCCCGTCTAGTGCTGCGAGATGCGCCGGTGCGTGAGGTGTTGTCACTGCTTGCCCGTGCTGCTAGTTTGAACCTGGCTTATATCGGAGGTGAGCAAGGTGCTGCTGCTAATTCACCAGCGGTTTCTCAAACAATCTCGTTAGATATAGAAAACGAGCCAGTGCAAGATGTTTTTAACTACGTCTTGCGCTTAAGTGGTTTAGAAGCTAACCGCAGTAATCGCACAGTTTTTGTAGGGCCTAAACTACCTAACTCCACCCGTGACATGGTTATGCGTAGCCTGCGACTTAATCAGGTAACGGTAGGAGTCGCTTTAAACTTTTTGGTCGGTTTAGGGGCAGAAAGTGCCGTCAGCCGAGAACGACAAGTTACCAGTGTTAGTGCTGTGGCTGTTGGGGCTGGAGCTGCACCCATCACCCAAACTCAGACTACTACAGAAACCAAAATTGAACCTCTACGCATTGATTTTAAAGACTCTAGCCCATTACTTAGAGGTTTACAGGCATTAGGAGATGAGCGCACCAATTCTCTGACCTTAATTGGCCCTCCTCGGCTAGTTGAGATGGCAATGGCTCAACTAACTCAGCTTGATATTCGCCGTCGTCAGGTAGTAGTCAATGTCAAGATTATTGATGTTAACCTCTTGAACACCCAGGACTACAACACCAGTTTTTCCTTTGGGGTTGGTAACAATTATTTTACAAATGATGGCGGTGCAGCATCTCTCAATTTTGGCGGTTCCAGACCAGCTACTAGCGCTGAAGTAGCAAGTAATTTAAGCGGTGGTAGACCTGTTACTGCTAATCCCTATAGTGGTGGTAATACTTTCCTGGATTTAAATAACTCCACTCCTATTCCAGGAACTGGGGTAGGCAACAGAAGGATTGTGGACGGGGAGTTACAAACTAATGTACCAGGAGGGACTGAATCATTCTTTAACCGTCGAGCGGGGGTTTCAGAAAATCCATTCCAAGCCGGTTTAACAGACTTTACGAGGGGAACACCAGATATAACTACTGTTACAAATACTCCTGCCGTTCCTGGTACTGCTGCTGTTCCTGCTGTTCTTGATGCACAAGGTAATGTGCTTGTTCCTGCGGTTCCTGCTACTCCTGGTACTCCTGCCCGTACAGTTACTACGTTCACACCAGGAGTTTTGGGAACAGCAACATCTGCTCTACCATCTCTGTTCCAGTTCCCCAAACGTCTTCTCGCTAGTTTGCAAGCTCAGATTACAAATGGCAACGCCAAGATTTTGACAGACCCGACGTTAATTGTCCAAGAAGGTCAAACCGCTAATGTCAACCTGACTCAGGAAGTAGTAGGCAATATTACAAGGGAAATAGTTCGCGATGCGAATCTTGCTACAGAAACGATTTCAGCAGAAAAAGAGCAAGTAGGTTTAACCCTAGCTGTTAAAGTTGAACGAATTGACGACAATGGTTTTGTCTCTCTATCGGTAGCTCCTGTTGTCAAAGCACCTCAAGCTCCAGCTAGCATCAATGTTGGAGGTGGTGGTAGCCAACAAATATTCTTGGTATCTGAGCGCTCTCTTAATTCTGGCTCGATTCGCCTGCGAGATGGTCAAACGCTAATTCTCTCAGGTATTATTCAAGATTCAGACCGGACAACTATTTCCAAAATTCCCATCTTGGGTGATCTTCCACTAATTGGTTCGCTGTTTAGAAGTACAAACAGATCCAACCAGCGCAATGAGGTGATTGTATTACTCACACCTCAGATTATGGATGATACAGAGAACTCCTCCTACGGCTATAACTACGCCCCCAGCCCAGAAGTGCGGCAAATCCTTGAGCGTCGAGGGTTGAAGGTTCCTGGCAGGTAATAAAGATGATGAGCAGGTAGATAAATCACCTCTAACAAAGGCTCATATCCCCGACTTCTTAAAGAAGTCGGGGATATTCTTGTTCACGGCATTCTCCACACAGAGCAGATAAGTGACTGAGGCGTTGCAGCGAAATGCTGTAATTTATTATTTCATTGTGGTATAGAACAAAATGGATATAAGTTTGTAGCCCAGTCAGCTAACAAAAACGGGACATACTCTTATGACGGCACTTACATTAAACCTTAATTCTGTAATTAAACTGACAAGAGAGCAGTTTTATCAATTGTGTCAAGAAAACCCAGATTTAAAATTAGAACGCAATGCCGAAGGAGAGTTGATTATAATGCCACCTACCGGAGGAGAAACAGGAAAAAGTAATTCTACTATTAACGCTCAAATATGGTTCTGGAACGAGCAAAATCAATTGGGCGAAGTTTTTGATTCATCAACTGGATTTACTTTACCTTCAGGGGCTGACCGTTCTCCAGATGTTTCTTGGGTGGAAAAATCTCGTTGGGATGCTTTGACTAAAGAACAAAAAGAAAAATTTATTCCCCTATGTCCTGATTTTGTTATCGAGATACTTTCGCCTAATGACAGCTTGAAAAAAACTCAGAACAAGATGCAAGAGTATATCGAAAATGGTTGTCGTCTAGGTTGGTTGATCAACCGAAAAAAACAGGAAGTAGAAATTTATCGTCCAGGACAAGATGTGGAAGTTTTAGAATTTCCTCAAACTATTTCCGGGGAAAATGTTTTACCTGGTTTTGTACTCAACATACAACGAATTTGGTAAAAGGTTCGAAGTCTGGACTTCAGTTTTGACATGTTTATAAAACAGCAAGTGGAGTTGTGGCTATGTTGGTAGACCTCCAGCTTGAAAAATCTGTTCGGTGGTTAAATTCAATTCCGGGAAAGTAGGTGAGACGATGCGTTGTTTACCGCCGCAGGCATCGCTGCCTCTAAATTGAGTAACTTGGTATTCACCATCGATTTCAACAATCACACCATCATATAATCGTACCTTCCGCCCTCGGGCCGCCACGCTGCAAAATCTTCAAAGGTTACTAGTTTGGGTATAGCTTGAGTCATAATTTATCTTCCCTAGAGTCGTTTCGAGCATTCTGCTTCCTTGCCTTAGCTCGATTCCTGTTCAGCCTTAACTGTAATATTAAGGGGTACAGTACTGGAAAAGGTTTGTTGTGGAGAACTGAACTATGGTGGCAATAACAACATCCGCAGAAAATAGAGTTTTACTCCACAACATCAGCTGGCAAACATTTAAAACCATGCTGGCTGAAATGGGTTCAGAAAGAAACTCCCGATTTGCTTATGACGATGGAACCTTAGAAATTATGACCCCACAAATGCCACACGAGAACTCAAATCGCTTAATAGAGGTTTTTGTTGGGGTGCTGTGCGAAGAGTTGGGTTGGGAAATTAAACGCGCTGGTTCATTAACTTTAACGCGGGATGATTTGCAGCGGGGAGCCGAGCCAGATAGTAGCTACTACATCCAAAATGAAGCATTAGTTCGAGATAAAGAAAATATTAACATCGCCACCGACCCGCCCCCAGACCTTGTGCTGGAAGTGGAATATTCCAGGTCTGCAATAGACAAGCTTAGGCTTTATGCTGCGATGGGAGTCCCGGAATTTTGGCGTTATAACGGCAGTGTGTTGCGAGTCTACACGCTTGCAGGTGGGCAATACTCAGAAGTCGAAACCAGCCCTACTTTTGCGTCTGTGTCAGTGAAGGAAATTCCTCGATTTATCCAAGAAGCGAAGAAGAATGGGGAAATTGCTACTACTCGTGCTTTTCGGGCTTGGGTGCAACAGAAAATTTCTGCTAGGGATTGACTCACTCCGGTATGAATGCACGGGTATTCAACAGGTACATACTCAGGGGTTTTCGACATTTTTCTTACAAGGGTTTGTTGAGTGCCTGCGTTCGTCATACCCCTATGGAGAAGTAAGCTACGCGTAGCGTCTTGCGACACGCTGCGCGAATGCAGAGAAGAATTTGTGATAGCGATCGCCATCATAAATGTTAAGAAAGATGTAGCTAATGGATAGCCTTCTAGGGGAGAGGTTTTAATTTTTTCTTTTTTACTGCTAGAGAAGCTTGCTAGGGGATTAGATTTCGCGTTGGTTTTTCCACATAACGTGAAAAGTGATCAAAATCCCCGATTTTTTAGATAAATCAGGAACCTGAGCCTTCGATTTCCATAAAAATTGGTTAATCTCAGCAATAACTCTTCAACAACGGTAATTAATCCCAACAAACGCTGACCATCTTCCACCTCTCCACTCCTCTGTTTTATTGACAATAAGGGTATTTACTAAGTATTTTTTCCTACTTTTGGGGTGGTTTTTAGTGAAACAACTACCCTAAAATTACAAAACATCCTGAAATCTATATAAATTAATGGTTTCATCTATCCACATCAGGCTACAACACCTTAGAATGATTCATTGAAAAGTCGAGCCGATGGGATGTACAGCCGTTTTGAGTAAAAATACTCCCTAAGCATGATTTTTGTATTTTCGCGAACAGAGATTTCAGTACAGATGCACCAAAGTGCACCCGTAAAGAATCTCAAGTAAACCTTCAGGAGTTTGACATGAACAAAGGTGAATTAGTTGATGCCGTAGCTGAAAAAGCTAGTGTTACCAAGAAACAAGCGGATGCAGTCTTAACTGCCGCTTTGGAAACGATTATTGAAGCGGTTTCCTCTGGTGATAAGGTAACGTTGGTTGGATTTGGCTCATTTGAATCACGGGAACGTAAAGCCCGCGAAGGTCGCAACCCGAAAACAAATGAAAAGATGGAAATTCCCGCGACGAGGGTTCCTGCCTTCTCGGCAGGAAAACTGTTTAGAGAAAAGGTAGCACCCCCAAAAGCATAGGTTCTGTCTTCGGGAACCCTTTTTTAATGCGGCAACCTGCACACGGGGGAAATTTAGCCTGGGCAGCAGCACTGGCTGGCTGTCCCCCTGACGCTATTCTGGATTTTTCTGCTAGCATCAGCCCGTTGGGGCCTCCAAACAGCGCGATCGCTGCTATTAAGTCCCAAATTGGTAATCTTAAGCACTATCCAGACCCAAATTATAGTGAACTGAGACTAGCTCTCAGTCACTTCCATCAATTGCCACCTGAGTGGATTCTGCCGGGTAACGGCTCCGCAGAATTACTTACTTTAATAGGTAGGGAATTAGCTCAGTTAGCCGCGACAACTTTAATCACTCCAGCCTTTGGCGACTACTACCGAACCCTAAGGGCGTACAACGCTAATGTGCTGGAGTGTCCTTTGTCATTAGTCACTGGTCATACTCTGGGCGAAGGCGAAGTGCCTACGTCATTGCTTATTCACAAAGAACAAAGGACAAAGGACAAAGGACTGCTCCTGAATAATCCCCACAACCCAACCGGAAAGCTATTTTCGCGGGACTCTATTTTGCCCTACCTAGAGCAATTTGCTTTGGTTGTGGTGGATGAAGCATTTATGGATTTTGTGCCGCCTAATGAGGAACAAAGCCTGATTCTGGTGGTGCAGGAATATGCAAATTTAGTAGTATTGCGATCGCTGACCAAATTTTACACTCTCCCAGGACTGCGATTAGGATATGCGATCGCTCACCCCGACTGCCTAGCTAAATGGCAGCTATGGCGTGACCCCTGGCCCGTAAACACGCTAGCGGCGGCGGCGGCAATTGCGGCACTCCAGGATACGGAGTTTCAACAGCAAACCTGGGCATGGCTGCCACCTGCACGAAACCAACTCTTTCAGGGTTTGGCTAAAATCCCCGGATTGCAACCCCAAACAAGTGCTGCTAACTTTTTACTGGTTGAGTCTCAACATTCCACTTCGCAGTTACAGCAACAATTACTCAAGTATCACCAGATTTTAATCCGCGATTGCCTTAGCTTTAAAGAACTAGGCGATCGCTTTTTCCGGGTTGCTGTACGTTCCCAATCAGATAACCAACGCTTACTCACAGCGCTAAAAGAAAGTTAGGAGTTATAAGTTATAAGTTAGGAGTTATAAGTTGAATAAGGGTTTTAACTTCTAATTCCTAACTCTAAATTCCTAACTTTAAATTCCTAATTCCTAATTCCTAACTCTAAATTCCTAATTCCTAACTCTTAACTCTAAATTCACGTGACCGTTGACTACGATGTCGTAATTATTGGCGGCAGTCTTGCTGCATACTACGCTGCCCTTGCTGCAACCCAACTACGTGCTACAGTTGCCCTGGTGGAACCTAAAGGAGACTACGGGTTTACTCATCACCATGCTCTTACCGAAATTAGTAAACTGGCGCAGAAGTTGAATGTTGCCGCTGGTTTTGGTATTCATGCCACACACACTGATAGCTCAGAAGAATGCCACATATCTATGGCATGGCAAGAAGCGATGCTGTATGCTCAATGCGTAGCCTCAAATCTTAAAGAACAGCATTCTCCAGCCATCCTAGCCGCGCTGGGAGTCGATGTCATCGTTGGCAGTGGTCAATTTCAATCTCTACCCCAACTGGCTTTTTCCGTAAACAATCGTCTACTACGCGCCCGTACCTATTTGCTGGCTAGTGGTTCACATCCAGCAATTCCCGAAATTGAAGGATTGCAAGCCACTGGCTATCTGACCCTATCTAATATTTGGCAATCCTTACAGGGAGAGACATTACCCAAAAATTGGGTCATTATCGGCGGAATTCCCCAAAGCATTGAAATTGCTCAAACTTTAGCACGGTTTGGTTGCATTGTGACGCTGGTAGTCAAGCATCCCTATGTTCTACCATATCTAGACCCTGAGATAGCCATATTGCTTCAGGCGCAGTTGGAAGTCGAGGGTGTGCACGTCCTCACCGAAAAACTGGTAACTCAGGTAAGGCTAATTGAGGATAAAAAGTGGATTCAAGCAGGAGATAAGGCCATTGAAACTGATGAAATTTTAGTGGCGACTGGACAACAGCCGAATCTTGAATCTCTAAACTTGGCAACAGTAGGTGTGAAATGGCATCGGCGTAGCTTAGTGGTGAATGATAAACTGCAAACCACTAACCACCGCATTTACGCTTGTGGTGATGTAATTGGTGGTTATGACTTTGTCAATATCGCTAATTATGAAGCAAAAATTGCCCTGAACAATGCACTTTTTTTCCCCAGGTTACGAGTAGATTATCGCTCCATTCCTTGGGCAATGTTTTCTGTGCCGATGGTGGCGCAAGTAGGTTTGACAGAGACCCAAGCAAAACGCCAATTTGGTCGAGATGAAGTTTTAGTTTTGCGACAGCATTTTAAAACAGTGGCAGCAGCCCAACTCCGGGATGAAACCACTGGTATGTGTAAATTAATTGTGCTACGCAACGGCGTAATTTTGGGAGCTTCGATATTGGGGGCAGAAGCTGGAGAGTTGATTAATTTGATTGCCTTGGCAATGTCACAAAAAATTAAAGTCAAACATTTAGCAAATTTATCTCTTGTCTATCCTAGTTTCTCAGAAATTCTGGAACGAACTGCAAGAGAGTGGAGTAAACAAAAGTTAAATAGCAACATTGCTATGCAAGAGTTTCTGGAAGGCTTCTTCCATTTTTGCCGCAATTGGAATTTATGAGTGGGGAGTTAAAAGTAAAATCTCGTTTCCAGGTAGAACCTGGAAATGTACTTCAAAGCGCCTCTGCCGCTCATCAGGGAGGCGGAGCCTCGTGGTAGGCATTCCCAGTCGGAGACTGGAAACGAGGCACTCTTGCATGAATTTTGGTTTAAAACCCATGCATTATTACCCACACTACCCCAGCCGCTATTAGAGGCACGCTGAGGTTATCTGTGCCGTGGGGGGAGACTGCCTCTGCTAAGGTTGCAAAAGTAGCAGTTACCACCGCAGTCAACAAGGCCCATCCTAAACTTAAAGGCGTTGATAGGGGACTCAAGGACGAACCAGGTAGCAACAACAGCACCATGAAAACTACCACTGTACTCGCTACAAACATTGCTAGCGAACCCTCCCAGGAACGCACAGAATTTCCCACTTGGTACTTATGCTGTCCGAAGCGTCTACCGATTAATGCTGCTAGTGCATCCCCCCAAGTCATCGCCATTATTCCAGCTACAGCAATTGGGGCGCTATCTACTGGTCCATCTGGTCGCCATAGCAGCCCGAACAGCAGCGTTACTGAGATAGCGAAATAAACTGTACCAGGTGAGCTATCCTGGGTATCCATTGCGCCGATGATTCGGTAGCGGTAAAACAGGTAATTAAGTCCGATAAAGGTTGCAAAAGGTATAATTCCGATTTCCCAGTGGCTAAACAGTAGCAGAACGCCGAAAGCCCACATCCCTGCACCAATATGGATTACCTTGCGAGTCAAATCCGGCTTCACAGCAAACAGTCTACGCAGTGCCTCGCCAATGACAAGCAGACCAGTAGCGTAAACATAAGAAATTGCTAGCCCAATAAAATCATTGTTGGTCATTGGTCATTAGTCATTTGTCATTTGTCAAGAGTTAAAAATTCTTCACTTAGGTCGATCGCTATTTCGTCTAAGGTTTTTTTCTACTAACGAAACGCTGCCAATACCTTGAAGAATACCACGACCGATCAAACCTAAACCACGACCAATTATTTGAGTGAGAATGAAGACTATACCTCTACCTACAAAAGCTACTAGCGATTTTAAACGCGGTGCGATCGCATCACTAAATTCTAGGAGCAATGTCACTACTAAAGGAATATTAGAAAGTTTTTCTAACTCCTGATTTCGAGGAGCATAAACTGAAGTATTAGCAATGCCACGAGGCACAATTACAAATATTTCGTAGCGACTTTCAAAAACTGATTTTGGCTCATTTATATAATTTTTTAATCGATATTTCCACGATAAATCATTTCTAAACCGTTCAATCTCTCTTGTGGAAATTAATTGTCGCCCATAAAAATTTTGCTTAATCGCTTCTACATCTGCTAAAGAATTTAGTAGTGGTTGCACTACTCCATTCGCTACCTGAATCAACAAGTTCTCTAAAATCATTAATGCTTGGGACTTGGCTTCAACGCTTACTACTGAATATGAGATATTATCAATGTTCAATTCTATTTGAAATATTAGATAAGAATACAACTCACAAATTAGCGGAATTTTGTTGAGGATATCTCTTTGTACAACTTCTGTATTTTGTAGTAACAAATTAACAATTTCTATATTTTGATTGCCTATTTGTATTCGAGAAAACTTCCCAAAAAAATCTGTGATTGCTGCTTGCCATAAGTCACGTAACAAGGTATTTTTAACTTCACATAATTGATCTATCTCTATTTGAGAAGTACGCAGTTCATCCAACTGGTTAGCAAATTTTTGCAGAATCAGATAAAGTAATTCCCGTTTTTTATCTTCACGAAAAATGTCAATTTCTAAAGGGATATCTGTGACATTCTGTAAAGGAAATTGAAGTTTCGTAACACAAGATGCAAACAAGGCAGATTGTAGTGCTCCCGGACTAAGTAAAGGTGACACAGTTTGCCTTTGTTGAATGGTACTAATTAATGGAGGAGTGAGAGGCAGCTCATCAGTAACGGGAATATTTTCCTCTTGCCTTTCTTGTGATGAAACCAACAACCGATTTAGCAACCAACGAGCCGCTAGCAGTTCTCGTCGCTGTCCAGCTAGAATTGCTCGATCTAGTACTGGTAGTCCGGGAACTTGTAATTGTGCTGTTACTGCGGCTAGGGTAGCGTCAATGTGAGCAATTCCTGACAAACGTAAATTATTTCGTAGTCTAGAAAAAGGGAGTGGGGAGTGGGGAGAGACGCGATTAATCGCGTCTCTCGCGTCTCTACTGTTAGGAGTTATTATTGCTTCCGTGTCCTGAAACCAATAGGAACCACCATCTGCAACTTCTTGTATGGCAGCAACTAATTCAGGAAGTGGTGTGCCTTTGGGGCAGTAGCCATTAATACCAACAGATTTTGCAGCCAATAGAAGTCCTTGTTGTTGAACAGAACTGAGGAGCAAAATTGGCAGGTTGGGATATAAGGCTCTGAGTTGTCGGCAGAATTGTAAACCTAGCTGTTGACTGGTGGTAGAGCGACCATTACCGAATTCCAAAACCACCAAATTTACCTGATTAGGGTCTTCTTTGGCAATTTCTGCTAAAATTTGCAAGGCAGCGGTATCAGTTTCTACCGCCGCGATCGCTTCTAGGTTCGGAATTGCTTCTAGAGCTACCCGTAATCCCAGACGAAAAATCGGGTCTTGGTCAATTAACAATAATTTTAGAGGGCGATCGCTCATAGTCCACTCAATTACACAAGCACTGTTTTTTACCAATCAGAAAACAGCTTTGATACAAAACTTTGTCTTCCCCATTGTTACCTGTTTTCGTAAACGGATAAATCGATCATAATTGCCATAGGCAGCCTTCACTGTGTAATTAAATGAACCTGAGTATTCGGCACTGGTTGGCAGAACGCCATATTGCAATCAATCAAATCAGAGGGTTTTCAGCGGGGCAATTGGCAGGTATTGCCTACCGTATTGTTCAGGATATGGAAATCAAAAGCCTCATGCCTTTTGATATCTGTACCTTGGTAGAGGTTTTAGAACTGCCCTTAGGTATTGTTTGGGAAGAAATCAGTATAATTTCCCAGTTGACAGAAAAGCTGTTGCGTAGCCTCAGCCAAAAAAAACCGTTAAAACGTAATGAAGGGACATGGCTAGCGTTTCAAATTGCCTATCTCCAAGGTTTGCAAGCAATTCTAGAGCAGGAAGCAAGCCTACAAAGACTGTGGCTAGACCGGGCAAGTATACCAATCCAACCACACATACTTAGAGAGGATGTGGGTAAACTCATCCTCCAAGAACCGCAACTGCAAGGATTGCTGAAAACTCTCAGCCCTGGCAAATTGACTGACACTCAAGCTGAACAAGCACTGTCTTTGGTTGCAGATTCATTACTAGTGCAACAAATAAATAACGCTGCCATAGCTTGGTTAGTTGCTAATGGTGCAGAGGAACCTGAAGCTAAACTTTTAACACAGCGTTTAGTCAACTCACTTCCTGGTCACTTATTGGTAGTCGTTACCGAGAATGCTGCACCTTTAGCCCAACTGCAAAAATTTTTCCGTTTGGGGATTTCATTATCTCCCAGTTTGCTCACTCCAGAAGTTGGTTCTACAGTCGCTGAGAAAATTGATTTGCACCGAGAACATTACCGTGCAAGTTTGATTAAAAACCTCAGTATACCATTGCTCATGGAATCCTTTGCTCTTAAGGATATCTATGTGCCACAAAAAGGCTTACCAATAGAGGAAAGTATTTCTGAGCAGGATAAAAAAACTGTTAAACCAGTTGATTTAAAAACATGGGCACAGCAACAGCTAACTGATTTAGAAACGATCGCTGTGATTGAGTCGGAACCTGGTTATGGAAAAACTAGTTTTTGCCAACTTTGGGCAGCACAAGTAGCACAGGAATTATACCCTACTTGGATGCCAATACTAATTAGGTTGCGGGATGTAAAATACGGCAAAACTTTAATCGAAACTCTAAATTCTGCTTTTCCTGTTAATCTTTCAGCTTGGTTAGAGCAAGAAAATCTCCCGTGTCTGTTGCTGTTGGATGGTCTGGATGAACTGCCCCCTTCTGCTCAGGGTATAAGGGCACAAGCAATTTTTATTCAGCAATTACTGAACTTTCAATCTCAACACCGACACAAAATTGTGTTGACGAGTCGGTCAACGACATTACAAAAAATCGCTCCAGAAATATCGCTATTATTGAAGCGAATTATAATTCAGCCATTGGATGCGGACGAACTCAAACAATGGTTTCAACAGTGGGCAAAAGTGCAATCTTTGGCCATTGCTCAAAATTTCTTTACATTTTTAAAACAGGCAGGGTTATTTGTCAATCAATCAAAGTTAAGAGAATTATCTGCCCTTGTCCGTCAACCCCTAATGCTGCATTTGTTGGGCATTTTGCACCGTGACGGATTGCTAGATGATGAACTATTGCAGTTAGCAGGTAATAGCCAAAAGTCTTCTCTGTTATGGGAAATTTATCATCGTCTGAGCCGATGGCTATTGGGCTATCCGCTAATTGGTGGGATTAAGACGATGCTACTGCGCTCAGGATCGGCTCATATCCACCGAACTCCAGAAGCGATCGCTAATTTACTCGCTGGTCGTCATCCCCAAGATTTACTTGAGCAGATGCAAGCGATCGCTCTGAAGATTTTACACTCGCAACGTCATCAAATTAATTTGGCTGGTGAATTTAATGCTTTACCAGAGTTTTACTTTAAAATTCGGGATTTAGAAAGCTCAGGCAAAAGCGCAGCGCAAAGTAGTTTAATTGAGTTTTCGTTTATCAACTTAGGAGAATCTCTTTGTGCAGATGCTATTGCTGCCCAACTTAAATTTTTAACTCAGTACCAGGATGAAGCTTATGGTACGCTCACTTTTGTGCTTGATTCTCCCAGTAGCGTAGCCCAGTATATTTACAATTTACTAGGTTACGGGATACTTAGCCAAGAAATTGAAGAATTAGCAATGCCTGCGGCGGGCTGCGCCTACGCAGGATTGCACCGACAGCAAAAGCACAAATTTTCCTTTGAAATTTTGTTTCAACGTCTTTTGTCTTTCTGGCGTCCTTACTGTCAAGGCCGTTGGTTAGATGAGGGGATAGCCCACAAAGCTTTGACTCATTTTCACGCACTGCAAAACCCTGTGAATGTTGAACAGGTGAATGCTGCGGTGGGACTGAATGTGTTTTTATTACTTTGTGCTTGCTACCGAGAAACAAAAGTTCCTTTTTGGCCTTGCGGTAATCCAGCGAATTTAGCAGAATTCAACCCAGAGGCGCTGAGTATGCTGATTGCTAAGACAACGGTTTTGCATAAAAGTGCCTTCGCAACCCGAATCAAGTCTCTGGCTGGACTCAATTTATCGGGAGCCTCTTTATTGCAAGTGATGCTAACTGGGGTAAATCTTGAGCAAACAAACTTATCCAATGCGGAGCTAATCGGGGCGAATTTAGCTGGAGCCAATTTGCAACAGGCGAACCTCGCAGGCGCGAACTTGCAACAAGCAAACCTTGCAGGCGCAAACCTCGCAGGCGCAAACCTCACAGGCGCAAACCTGCAACAGGCTAACCTTTTGGGGATAAATCTGAATTCAGTTAATCTCACCAACGCCTGTTTATTTGATGCCATCCTCACTGAGACTGACAAAAAATTGCTCACCGATAATGGTGTCTTGTTCTCCAAAGAGTCGTTTCAAAGACAGAAAGATTTGCGTAGTTTACCGCCGCAGGCATCGCACCAGCCCTTTTTAAACACCGTAAAAATTACATCAAACACAGATGTTAATTGGAACAAGACTCCTGCGTTCGGACTAATTGAAAGCTCTGAAGGCACGATTTTACCAGTAGATTTATATGATGATGAGACAGTTTTTGGCAATAACTCTATTGGAGAATAGGGAATAGAGCATTGGGCATGGCTCAAGAATCAATAATTCTTCTTCCCCTGCCTCCCCTGCTCCCTGCTCCCTAGCCCTCTTGCGGGTTACGGTAGCCAACAAAGTTAATACTGTAGTCAGTAATCCGCACTCCTGTTTCTTCTTCAATTTTGCGGATCAAATCTTCTGGTAGTTCCACATGAACATCAAGAATTTGATTTGTATCCACACAGTTTATATGACTGTGAGAGTCACTGATATTGCCGTACAAACGCCCATCACAGCGTTCAATACACTCAATGATGCCTTGACTGGATAATGCTTCTAAATTTTGATAAACAGAGGTATGACCGATTTCTTTGCCTTGTTGGTTTAAGCGATCGTAAATCTCTCTTGCAGCAAGGTGTTCATTTGCTTGCCAAAGTAGTTCCAGAATAAAGCGACGTTGACGACTGACGCGCATACCCAAGATTTGACAGCGCTCAAGAGCATCTTCTAAGGAACGAATTGGTTTTGTAGTAATTGTTTGTTTTTGCATATTACAGCTTGTTAACTGTTGGGGGAATTTTCCCATCTAAATGTTTATTGGTTATTTAATATATGCAATCATATTGCACACCGCTCTTTTACCTATGCTTGTGTTTTGGCTTTTGATGCTGCGGAAGTCATAGGTGGCGAAAATAATTTTTTTTGCTTGTTGACGGCTACTTTGTAAGACCTTAATCTAAAACAAACTCATTACAACTTTAACTTAAAATTGCTGTAAATGTCCACCTTGGGGCAAGCGTTGCCTTTCCCAAGTAGGCTAATTCTAATGACATACCATGTTAATGGTGTAACAATTTTCTATTTAAATATAAGTAATTATTGCATTTATAAAAATAATATTTAACTTTAGTAAAAATCGGTGAAGTGATTTGCGTAGGCGTAGCCGGCCACAAGCATCGCCAGCGGCTGATTATGAAGGCTAGCAAATAGATATAGCTTTTTTATAACCAGCGAAAATCAAGCAAAAGTATCAAATTAATTTGAGAAGGTCAGACTTGTGTATAGACCTTGTATAGCTTGACGAATTATCAGCAAAGAAGTATCAGTAAATACTAATTGATTCTTCAAGAAGACTTTGTGTGGCTAAAGGTCAATCTAGCGTCAATCCCTGAAAGCTGCTACT
The DNA here is from genome assembly GCF_034531305.2 of Nostoc sp. ChiQUE02. NCBI lineage: Bacteria > Bacillati > Cyanobacteriota > Cyanophyceae > Nostocales > Nostocaceae > Nostoc > Nostoc sp. ChiQUE02. Next base: position 32,010 of record NZ_JAVRBN020000035.1, on the reverse strand, counting down.
GTAGATTCTCGATCCTACAGTTGAGCATCAAGAAAGTGGCTGCTGAATCAATGACAATTGCGATCGCACTCAATAATGACTTCATTAACAATCTGGATCTGTCGCCTGCGTCAACGGTGATTGAACAACTGCTGCAAGATGGGGTCGCATCCCATGAACAGCAGCTACGCTTTGATATCAATTACGATCTCCAACCTGGCGATCCACGGGAACTTTCAGAAATTCCAGAGGTGCGTTTGTGGTTTGTGCGCCTAGATGCCAAATACCCTTGGTTACCATTTTTACTAGATTGGAAAGCTGGAGAGTTTGCTCGTTATGCGGCCATGCTTGTACCACACCAGTTCAGTTCCCAAGAAGGCATTCAGTATAATCCCGAAGCCTTAGAAATCTTTTTGATGCACAAAATCTTTATTTTAGGTGATTGGCTCAAACAGCAGAACATCCCCAGCTTCTCGCGGCTGAAGTCCATGGCCCAAATGCTGGGTTATGAATTAGATGATGCTTTTTTTGGGATATTTTAATACTGAATAACCGCAAAATCTAGCTGTCACGTCCAGGTTTTGCGGTCATTCAACAAACGCATAACTATATTGGATATCCAATAGACTGATTGCAGAAATTTGGACAAAGTGCTGGTTTAGCCACCCCAAATTTTCTCTAGAACTGCGTTTGGTGAAACATCCGCCGTTTTTCCCGTCAGGGATTCAATAGCCAGGAATTTATCGTTTTTCGGCAATAACTTCGCTGGAACGGTGGGCCCAAATATGGCAATGGTATAGGTTTGGACTGCAACACTCAGTTGTAGTGCCGGACTATCAGTAGCCAACATCAAATTTGCCCCGGCAATTATGGCAGTTAACTTGCCAATATCATCTGGAGCAGTCACCTTGATGCCTGGAGAAGACTCCAGAAGCGATCGCACAAACTGCTCATCATCAGATCCCTTAATAACTACCACAGGCAGATCCGGCTGCTTCTGTTGGAAGTCTTGAATAATTTGCTGCCAATTTCCGACAGGGTAGATTTTATCCAGTTCTTTAGACTGGGATAACTGGCTAGAACCGCTATGAATCAAGATATAGCCTGTTTCATTAACCCCTAAACGTTTTTGTTCCTTTTGTGCCCATTCAATATCTGGTTTTGGCACATTTACTGCTAACTCTGGGACAGGGCTATTTATGCCCAATGGTTGCAGCAAATCATGATATACTGCCGCCGCATACTGGGAAGGTTTGAATGGCACAGCATGGGTAAGAAAAACCGAACCTTTGCCTTGGTAGCCAATGCGTATGGTAATTCCCGTCAACCAGACCAAAAGACCCACCAACCAATTTTGCTTAACAGCAATGGCAATATCGTATTCGCGATCGCGAATTGTGCCCACCAAGTTACCCCAATCTGCCAGACTATTACGGTCTTGAAAATCAAAGGTCAGTACCTCGTGAACTGACTTGCTCACTCGGTAGGCAGCCTTTGACCGGGGTTCAACAACGACATCTATCTGAGCGTTAGGGTAATTGCGCTTCAGATCATCTAGAGTCGGAAAGAAGAGAATTTGGTCGCCAATTCCGCCAGGTACAAGGGCTACTACTCGCATAATATTTATTGACGCTTACTCGCTCCCTATTTTAGGGGAAAATATATAGCTTAAAGATTGAGGAATTCTGTGTATTTACTAATTCCAGCTGCGGGAATCGGAAAAAGAATGGGGAGTAACCGCAATAAACTCCTGCTGCTCGTGCGATCGCAACCAATTATTGCTTGGACTTTATTAGCCGCAGAAGCTGCCAGTACAATCAGTTGGATCGGGATTATTTCTCAACCTGGTGACTGGTCTGACTTAAAGGCAATTATCGCCGATCTGAAGCTGACTAAACCAGTGGAATTAATTCAAGGTGGCTCCACCCGCCAAGAATCTGTTTACAATGGCTTGCAGGCGCTACCAGTAGCCGCAAAACAAGTGTTGATTCATGATGGAGCCAGATGTCTGGCCACACCAGATTTATTTAACTCTTGTGCCGAGGCCATTCACCACTGTCCCGGTTTAATTGCTGGTGTGCCCGTCAAAGACACGATCAAAGTTGTCGATGAACAAGGCATAATTCAAGAAACACCCGATAGACAACAACTATGGGCGGCACAAACTCCCCAAGGATTTAATGTCAAGTTGTTGAAACAATGCCATGCTGAAGGTGTCCGTCAAGGTTGGGAAGTAACTGACGACGCCGCTTTATTTGAAAAGTGCGGCATCGAAGTCCGAATTGTCGAGGGAGAGGAGACAAATTTAAAAGTGACTACTCCACAAGATTTAGCGATCGCAGAATTTATTCTCACAAGTAGAGGCTTTTGAGGAAAATGATTTTCCAATGCCCTATGCCCTATTTGAGAGTTTTAAACAATATTTTGACAATTTAGGATATAATGCCACACACTTGTTGATTGTTAGTTGTCATGTACTAATGACCAATGACTAATGACCAATGACTAATAACTAAATGATTACAGCCACAGCGACGAAGATAGAAGCAATTCTCTATTTAAAGGGTAAACCCTTGTCGCTCGGCGAAATCGCCGAGTATGCCGCGTGCGATCGCGCCGCTGTCAAAGAAGGCATAATTGAACTAATGGACAACTATGCCCACCGAGATAGCGCTCTAGAAGTAATAGAAACCCCAGATGGTTACAGTTTGCAACTCCGGTCTGATTTTCATGACTTAGTGCAAACTATGATACCTGTAGAATTGGGTGTAGGTGCATTGCGGACTTTGGCCGCGATCGCCCTTAATAGTCCCATACTCCAGAGCGACTTGATTAACCTGCGCGGTTCAGGGGTATATCAGCACGTTCCAGAACTCGTCGAACTTGGTTTCATCCGGAAGCGCCGAGACAGCGATTCTCGCTCCTACTCACTCCAAGTAACGCCGAAATTTCATCAGTATTTTCAAATAGAACAACTCCCGCAAATACTTTCCACCAGCCAGAAGGAAGAACAACTAGAACTAGAACTAGAACTAGAACTAAAGGGAGTAGGGAGTGGGGACTAAGGAGTGGGGAGGAAGCCGGGGAGCAGGGGGCAACGGAGAAAATAAAAATTACCTCTTTCCCCTCTGCTCCCTGCTCCCTGCCCCTATGCCTCTCACTCCCCTCCTCTTGACTTATACCCGTGGTGAATGCGCTACCCTTGTACTATGGTTTAGAGTAGAGTTAGCAATTAAGCTAAATAAAACTGCCAATGGTGTTTAATCCTGACTTTTTGAATGACAACTCTGAGGAACACCCTAATCAACTTCTTTCCGACCACTCTGAGGAATACCCTAATCAGTTACTCAAATATCTACAGCATCAGTCTCCTGATGTTTTAGCTAGGGTTGCTCAGTCCGCTAGCCCCGAAATTAAACAAATTATCTCCCAAAATGTCCAAGGGCTAGTGGGGATGCTCCCGGCAGAAAACTTTAATGTGCAAATCACAACAGATCGAGAGAACTTAGCTGGGCTTCTGGCATCAGCCATGATGACGGGGTATTTTCTGCGCCAGATGGAACAAAGAATGCAGTTAGAGCATTTGTCTAATGGTCAATAGTCAATAGTCAGTAGTCAAACATTCTGGGACTATTGACTATTGATTATTTTCTTTCAGGATAAGCTCCTGATTGTACTTTGAAGGTTTGAATTTTACCGCTGCGGTTGACTTCAATCGCTAAAACGTCCCCAACTTTACTGGACTCTACCAGCTTCTGAACTTGGGCTGAGGTTTTGACTGGTTTACCGTTAACTTTTTGAATCACATCTCCAGGAAGCAATCCTCCACGCTTGGCTGGGGAATCGTCTGTGACTCCTTTAATTACAATCCCAGCTTCCTGTTGAATGTTCAGTTGATTTTCTTGATTAATCTGCTGTTTTTTGATGGGAGAAAGGTCTGCCATTTCAATACCCAAGAAGGGATGTTCCACACGCCCTTTGGTAAAAAGTTCATTGGCGATGCGGGCGGCAGTTTCAATGGGGATGGCGAAACCGAGTCCTTGAGCATCAGCGCGGATAGCAGTATTAACACCAATCACTTCGCCTTGGGCGTTTAACAAAGGCCCACCAGAGTTTCCAGGGTTAATTGCAGCATCAGTTTGGATAAAGCTGACTCGCTTATCAGGAACACCAACTTGAGTACTGGTACGATCCGTAGCACTAATAATACCGATAGTAACAGTATTATCTAAACCCAGAGGATTGCCAATAGCGATCGCCCATTGTCCTGGCACCAAGTTTTGCGAATTGCCCAGTTTCACTGTCGGCAAATCATTAGCTTTTATTTTCACCACTGCCACATCTGTTACAGAATCAACTCCTACCACCTTCCCCTCTAGACTCCGACCATCCTTGAGGGTGACTTGTACTGTATCTGTGTCTGCTACCACATGAGCATTGGTGAGTAATTCTCCATTTTCGCTTAAAATAAATCCCGATCCTGTACCACGCTCAATGCGTTCTTGAGGAATTGGTTCCTCATCCTCTCCAAAGAATCGCCGCAAGAGGGGATTTTTCAATGCGTCAGAGATGGGATTGGCTACTTTGCGAGTGGCATTAATTCGCACCACAGCCGGGCCAACTTTTTGCACTGCCGTCGCAATAAAATTCACATTATCGCCCCCAGTAGAACCAATGGCTCCATTCGGAGAATTCGGAACTACGGATTCTGGAGGCAAAGCCATTGTTACATTTTTTAACTGTTGGAACGAGCGATTTTGTGGCAGGAGATAGCGACTGCCAAACAAACCTGCACTACCGCCGATCACCAGTAAAAACACATAAACCGCCAGTTGCTTTAAAGATAACTTCATAATCGTTTTGCTCAAGGACAGCAATGCAGTTGCTAATTTCTAAGTGTAGTCAAGCTAACGGCAAGTGGACAGATCAATTTACGAGGAATTGGGGATTGGGCACAAGAGGCAGAGGGGCAGGGAGCAGGGAGAACTTGCAGCAAGTCTTTCTCCTTGTCCCCTTGTCCTCTTCCCCAGTCCCCACTCCCTACTGTTCCCATCTAAAATCTAAAGTTAATGCGCTCTTGACATGTATACATGATTTTACCTTTTCGTCAACTGTTTCTCTGTAGCTTAGTTAGCGCCTTGAGCCTAGTATCCATACTGCCAAACTTGAACAGCGCCAACGCTGCTGTGGGTGGTTGTCCAACTCCAGCCCTATCTCGCTTCCAACGCCATAAAGTTGTTCGTGGTGAAACTTTGGAGAGCATAGCGCAGCGCTACAATCTCATTCCTACAACTATTATTGGCATGAATCCAGCTTTGCAGAACGGTGCAATCGCTGCCGTTGGTAGTGTACTTCAAATTCCTCCCTACAATGGGATTGTAGTCGAAGTGCCTCGTGGCCAAACTTGGCGACAAGTGGCGGCACAATACAAAGTTCGTGCTGATAGCCTTTTTGAGGTGAATGGCTGTCAACAAAACCCTAGAGTTGTGTTTGTTCCGGGGGTAAATTGGTCGCCCAATGGTGTTGTAACTAAGTCTCCTTTACCTACTGATACAGGTACGCAAAACCGTGCATCCCTGTCTGGATATCCGTTGGCACAAGAGACAACTGTGGCATTAGCTTACGGCTGGCAAATTAATCCTGCTACAGGTGAAGTTTTCTTCCACAGCGGTGTTGACTTATTAGCAGCAGTGGGCACAGATGTGCTAGCGATCGCCCCTGGAACCGTAGCCTTTGCCAATGACCAAGGTTCCTATGGCAAGTTGGTCATTATTAACCACAATGGCGGACTCCAAAGCCGCTACGCCCAGCTTGACAGTATTAAAGTTACTGTTGGTCAGCAAGTAAAAAAAGGAGACTTACTAGGAACGGTAGGCACTAGTGGAAAACCAACTTCTACTCAACCGCATCTCCATTTTGAAGTGCGTTCTACCTCATCTCTGGGTTGGGTCGCGCAAGATCCCAAGGGTTATTTAAAGAAATGAAATTCATTTTGAAACGCAAAGGAAATCTCTGTTTTCCTCAGTGGAAGTTTTGTGTTCCTCTGCGTTAAAAAAATGCTACAGATTCGCTAGATTTTATGATGTGCATTCCTGCCTCTGCAAACCTTTTAAAGGCTGCATCTGCCTGTTCTGTGTAGTCCACAACACCGGGGACAACAACGGGGGAAGTGCAATCTTCTAGTAGATAGATTTTTTTCGCAAGGCTAGCATCTACCTGTTTAATTTCTGTTAATAAATCATCAATTGTCCAGGCAACGCAGTGACTTTTCGCTTGACCACCAATAATTACTGCATCAAATTCTAAAAGTTGCTTAATCAGGCGTATATTCTTTTGAGCAAGTGGACGTTGTTCAAAATCTTCTAACACCTCTGGACGTAAGATGGAATAGTTTTCTGTTAACGGATTCTCACCTTTGATTTCAAATTGTGTCTGGCTCTGACGTGCAATGCTGTGGAAAAATATCGCTTCTTCTACAGATGAAACTAAAGCATGACCAATACCGCCCAACATAGAATGATAAGGCCAAACAGTAAGGGGATATTTACCATCTTGACTGAGCTGCTTAACATAATGGTAAGCGTGTTTTTCTAATAATTCATAATCCCCATGAGTAATACTGTTAGCAACTGCTGGGTTTACTTTCCAAATACCTTGTTGAATGTCTGCCGGGGTAATACTAGTTGCTGCTGGGGTGGGATGTTCTCCTGCGGCGTTTACCCAAAAGATCGGATGGAAAATTTGCGTTGCTGTGTGGGTGTCTAAGGTGGGTACAATTTTTGTAATTACTCCCAAGTTGCGATAAATAAATTCACACAATCTGACGTTATCATCCACCGCTGCATTACCAGATTTTCCACCTACAAATAATTCAAATTCTGGGATACAGAAGGTGTTTTGGACATCAATTAATAGTAGACAAATACGGGTTTCATCTAAAGATACTGGTTTGATATCGTGTTGTTTTGCCCAGGCTTCAGCTTCTGCGGCACGTTCTTGGTAAAGTACACGCCAGACTTCGCCGACTTTTTCTGAGTTTAAGTGCACAGGAATTGGTAGTTGGGTTGTCCTTTGGGTATTCATAAATTAATCTTCTCCATTTTCTAGATTGTTTTAACATAGCCAACCATCCATCAAGCCAATTATCATCAAACCAACCATAAGGTAAAACATTAGCAACCGTATTTGTACTGATTCTCTTCACCCAAGTATGAGCAGTTTTGAGCGATCGTATTTATAACTCAGTAAGAGAGCGATCGCCACTCAATTAGATATTTGTAGAGAATCGTCCAAAAAAGCCACTAGCTGTGGCAATCTGAGAAACAGAGATTTATCAAATCTGATATTTTAGCTACAGCAAATTTACCTAATCAGGTTATGCAAACTCTGCCCACAGTCAACACTTCAAGCATCACATCAACTCAACCTGCCTTTGATACAACCATCAAGCGGCGTAAAACCCGTCCTGTAAAGGTGGGAAATGTCACTATTGGGGGTGGCTACCCCGTTGTGGTGCAGTCAATGATTAACGAAGACACTCTTGATATTGATGGTTCCGTGGCTGCTATTCGTCGTTTGCACGAAATTGGCTGCGAAATTGTCCGCGTCACAGTGCCGAGTATGGCTCATGCTAAAGCTTTAGGGGAAATTAAACAAAAATTAATTAAAACTTACCAAGACGTGCCAGTAGTGGCTGATGTCCATCACAATGGGCTGAAAATCGCCGTGGAAGTTGCCAAGCACATAGAGAAAGTGCGGATTAATCCGGGCTTGTATGTGTTTGAAAAACCAAACATCAATCGAACTGAATATACTAAAACCGAATTTGACGAAATTGGCGATAAAATCCGCGAAACCTTAGAACCTCTGGTAGTTTCTTTGCGCGATCAAGGTAAATCGATGCGAATTGGGGTAAATCACGGTTCTCTCGCAGAGAGGATGCTATTTACTTACGGTGACACCCCCGAAGGAATGGTGGAATCTGCTATAGAATTCATCCGCATCTGCGAATCTTTGGATTTCCGCAACTTGGTAATTTCCATGAAAGCATCACGAGTACCAGTGATGGTAGCCGCCTATCGCCTCATCGCCAAGCGCATGGATGACCTGGGTATGGATTACCCGTTACATTTAGGTGTCACGGAAGCCGGTGATGGTGAATACGGGCGAATTAAATCCACGGCTGGTATTGCTACCTTACTTGCTGATGGCATTGGTGATACAATCCGCGTCTCACTTACAGAAGCACCAGAAAAAGAAATTCCCGTCTGCTACAGCATTCTCCAAGCTTTGGGATTGCGGAAAACGATGGTGGAATACGTCGCTTGTCCTTCCTGTGGACGCACTTTGTTTAACCTAGAGGAAGTGCTGCACAAAGTCCGGGAAGCCACTAAACACCTAACTGGGTTAGACATAGCAGTTATGGGTTGCATTGTTAACGGTCCCGGAGAAATGGCAGATGCCGACTATGGTTATGTTGGCAAAACACCTGGTTATATTTCTTTGTATCGTGGCCGAGAAGAAATTAAAAAAGTCCCAGAAGATAAAGGTGTAGAGGAATTAATTAACCTCATTAAGGCAGATGAACGCTGGGTAGAACCTTAAGGGAAGTAAGGGAGTAGGGAGCAAGGGAGAAGAGTTTTCCTCTTCGCCCCCCGCACTCCGCCCTGATGCCTCTTTTCAATGCCCTATGCCCCACTTTCAAAAACTTTGTATCTTTTAACCACCAAGGTCGCCGGATTGTCAAGTATTTTGTTTAAATTAAGAATACATCTCGGTCTGTACAGTGGTAGCCTGTGTTAGATTGAGCATACTGACTATAAATTTTCCCTCTGACGCAGCTGTCATTATGGTGATTACAAAAAGTAGGCTTGTTTTGGGTGCTACGGCAGTGACACTCTCCACGATCGCTGTTACTAGCCTTGGCATTCACTCGCGAGGTCAGGCTTTATTTAAAGCAAGTCCCAAAGAATTGGTAGATGAAGTTTGGCAAATTGTTCAGCGCCAGTATGTAGACGGTACTTTTAATCAGGTAGATTGGCAGGCTGTTCGTAAGGAGTACTTGAGCAAGTCCTACAGTAATCCGCAGGAAGCGTATAAGTCCATTCGGGAAATGCTGAAAAAGCTAGAAGATCCGTATACCCGATTTATGGATCCAGAAGAATTCAAAAATATGCAAGTGGATACCTCTGGAGAACTCACAGGGATTGGGATCACAATTAGTCAAGATGAAAAAACCAAGCAATTGGTCGTAATTGCGCCAATCGAAGATACACCAGCCTTTAAAGCTGGTGTTTTGGCGAAAGATGTCATCCTCAAAATCGACGGCAAAGATACTAAGGGAATGGATACCAATCAGGCAGTATCCTTGATTAGGGGTGAAGCAGGAACGCAAGTCAGTCTGACCATTCAGCGCGACGGTCAGACAAAACAGTTTGATATCAAACGGGCGCGAATTGAAATCCATCCAGTTAAGTTTTCCCAAAAGAAAACTCCAGCAGGGAATCTTGGTTACATTCGTTTGAACCAGTTCAGCGCCAATGCTGGTAAAGAAATGCAAACTGCCATCAAAGATTTAGAAAGCAAAAAGGTAGCTGGATATATCCTTGATCTGCGTGGTAATCCAGGCGGCTTACTCTTCTCCAGTGTGGATATTGCTCGGATGTGGATAGATAAAGGTAAGATTGTCTCCACCGTTGAACGCCAAGGAGAGGCAGAAAAGGAAGAGGCAAACGGACGAGCCTTGACCACTAAACCATTGGTGGTGCTGGTAGATAAAGGTTCAGCCAGTGCCAGTGAAATCCTCTCAGGGGCTTTGCAGGATAATAAGCGTGCTACTTTGGTCGGTACTCAAACCTTTGGTAAGGGACTAGTGCAATCGGTACGTCCCCTGGAAGATGGTTCAGGATTGGCGGTGACAATTGCTCATTACTACACCCCTAATGGTACAGACATCAATCACAAAGGCATTTCGCCAGATGTGAAGGTGGATTTGACCAAACAGCAGATGGAGAATTTGTGGCTCCGTGAACGCGACAAACTCGCTACTCTCGCAGATCCTCAATTCGCTAAAGCGGTGGAAGTGATAGGTAAAAAAATTGCTGCTAAGGGTACACCTACAGCAGAAAAATGAAGAAGCAGGAATAAAGTTAGGAGTGAATAGTGAGGAGTTGGGAATAAAAACCTTCAGTGTCAACTTCTAACTCCTAACTTAAACTGGTTGGCACTTGCCAGCCCTAATAAGTCCGACACGCCGAGCGATCGCTTCTTCTTGCGAACTAAAAGGCCCCCACTGTTCTATAATTTCTAGATTATCGTCGCCAACTTGGTCGCTGGGGATAATTTCACAGTTTCCAGCAGAACGCTTGACAATATACCAAGTTTGTGAACCGCTCATATTTTAAATAAAAATCTTGTTTTTATAGTCAGAATTTTACTGCATAGAGAAAATATCTTCGCACTTACTGCTATTAATCGAGGTGGACAAAATTTTTGTCATCACCTCGATTTCTCAGATAAATTTATCTTTGGCTAATACTTCCGCTCTTTTGGTTCAAACATAGTAATTGCCACCGGTCGATATTGAATATCAATTCCTGCTGGTGAATAGTAAGCCATTGTGTGTTTGAGAAAATTTCTATCATCTCGCTCGGAATAATCTTCGCGGAAATGAGCGCCACGACTTTCTTGACGATTTAGGGCTGATGCTAAAATGGTCTGCCCTACTACCATCAAACTTCTCAATTCTAAAGCTTCTACGAGTTCTGTATTCCAGCAACTACCTTTGTCATCTAAATAAATTTGAGGGTATTTTTGTTGTATTTCTTGTAGTTTCTGCAAACCTTCAGTCATTAATTCCTCAGTGCGGAAAACACCGCAGTACTCAGTCATACAATCTTGGAAAGCTTGACGGACTTGGTTAATGCGGTACTCTCCTGGTTGTTCTAGCAAAGCTTGAATTTGTTGCTGGGCTTCTGTTACATATCGTTGCTCATCTACAGAGGGTAACTTACGTTTTTGCACAAATTTAGCGATCGCAGCCCCAGTCCGCTTACCATAAACCACGCATTCCAGCAGGGAATTACTCCCCAAGCGATTAGCACCATGTACGGAAACACAAGAGGTTTCACCAGCAGCAAAGAAAGCATCAACTAAACCATCACCACTACTACGGACTTGACCATCGGTGTTAACTGGGATACCACCCATACAATAGTGAATTGTCGGTCGGACTGGCATCGGTTGAGTTACGGCGTCAACACCTACTAGGCGATGGGCTTCTTCCCAACAGAAGGGAACGCGACTCATAATTTTTTCTTTGCCCAGATGGCGCAGATCCAGATAGACAAAGGGACCTCCAGCACTTCCATCAAGATGAATACCACGTCCGGCGCGAATTTCGTAAGCGATCGCGCGTGAGGTAATATCACGAGGAGCGAGTTCCATGCGACTAGGTGCATAGTTCGCCATAAAGCGATCGCCTTCGGAGTTGATGAGATACGCTCCTTCTCCTCGTACCGCTTCTGAAATCAGCACCCCTACCGGATATAAACCAGTGGGATGAAATTGGACAAATTCCATATCTTCTAGGGGCAAACCTGCGATCGCAGTCATTGCCAAACCATCACCAGAAGAAGCGTAATCATTAGAGGTGGTATTATAAACGCGACCATAGCCTCCTGTGGCAAACATCACCGCCTTAGCCCGCACAACCTCTATATGCCCATTCAAAAGATTGAACATTACCACACCCTTCGCCTCATTTTCTTCTAAAATGAGACGCATCACGTACCACTCTTCATAAACTTGCACCCCATAACGCCGCAAATTGTTAACCAATTCGTGCAAAATCGCGTGACCAGTCTTGTCAGCAGCATAGCAAGTGCGGTTGTGGGAATGTCCGCCAAAAGCCCGTTGGGCAATGCGCCCATCGGGTAAGCGAGAAAACAAAACGCCCATGTGTTCCAAGTCAATCACCACATCTGGTGCTTCCTGGGCAAGAATTGCCACAGCATCTTGGTCTGCCAAGTAATCAGAACCCTTGACAGTATCAAAAGCATGTGCTTCCCAACTATCTTCGGAATCAACATTTTTCAGCGATGCAGCCATACCACCTTGAGCCGCAACCGAGTGGGAACGAATTGGGTGGGTTTTGGCAACCACAGCAATATTTAAATTGGGGTCAGTGCGGGCAATTTCCACAGCAGCGCGACATCCTGCTAATCCACCCCCGACAATAATCACATCGTGTTCCAACATAATTAGCCCCCTGATTGCAAACTACTGCTGTTCTATTGTAGAGACGTGATTAATCAGGCAGTGGGTTGCAACAGTAGCGTCTCTACAAAAAAATTCCCTGCCTATAGACAGGGATGTTATTACAAATTTTGAAATTAGGAGTGAAAAGTTAAAAATGAAGAGTTATGGGACAGATGGAGTGACTCATAACTCTGAACTCATAACTTCTAACTCTCTAGCTAGTTGCTTGTACAGGTTGTTGTTGAGACACATTACCTGGCATGGGTTCCATTTTGGTTCCCGGTCCTACAGGAGTGACTTCAATATGATTTAACAAGGTAGTGACAAACGCAAACAACAAGAAAGGTAGCGATAGCAGAACGACAAGACCCGCCGTTGCTAAAGCGTACACAGGTCGCTTGGCACCCATCAGCGCCAAAGCTGATGCCAAACTTAGGGTAATTGTAATCAACCAAACAATTATTTGACCGTAGATATCACCGAAAGTCAGGGTACAGACAAACCGATACTTTTGAATATTATTTCCGCTCATCACATTTGCCTCAAGTCTCTCCTAATAGGTTCTACCTTAGAACCATGTTTGCCTTGTAGACAATTTCTAAATATTTTTGCAAGCTTTGTAATATCACTTCACAATTAACTTTTATTTTTACAAAGTACAATTCCTAGTACAAATGGCGTAAATAGACCAACAGATGCTACGAGAAGCCCTTTTCCTATAGTCATCACTGTGGGCATTGGGCATGAGGAAGAGTGACCAATGCCCAAAAAATTCATACCCTGGTAGGAGGAGTTTTTTTCTCGTATTTATTATTAAGCCGATAGAGTCATTATTCTGTCGTTCCAATTAATATAATCGCCCTCCAGACCCCTCATCTCAACTAGCTCCAGAACCTGTGAGATAAAGCCAAATGCTTTTAACTTCTCAACGAGAGTTACACTAGAAACGCCAATGTGTTGAACAGTTAGCACCAAGACCAAGAAAGTTTGGTGTTGATGTAGACTAAGTTTTTTAGTAAAAGTTTTTGCAATCCCGATCGCCTCTTCAACAAATAGACTATTTAGTTGAAGCCAAGAGCCTATTTGTCATCTGTCAAATTCCAGATATTTAGGATATGGTATTTAATTTTTTGCTCCTAAATATTAGGTAGATAGATCCAGCAAAGTCAAATTGGAAAAACCGATTTTTTGGTGTTAAATTTTGAGTATTGCCCGAATTTGTTGACTTAAATCAACAAAAACCTTTATTTTTCGTGGCAACTTTGTTTTAGGAGTGAATGTGAATACTATTTTTCTTCGTAAAGGTGTGTTTTGGTTGCCAAGTATAGCTGCTCTTGCAGTCCTGAGTAGTGGCTTATCTGTTAGTGCTCAGACAGTCGACAAGGTGAGCAGTCAGGCATTAACCGACCCTTCCGTAACCGTAGCGTCTCCCAACGAGTTTAGTACAGAAGTAGACACTGCAAGCCAAAATCTCTCTACAGAAACAACTGAAACGTTTACAGTAACAAGTTTGACTAAGGCACAGCAGTTCCCCGACACTGCGATCCAGGAAAACGCCAGTGTAACACTTACACCCATTCCAGGCACAGTGGCAACCTCATCTGCGACGCTCACTTCTGAGTTTGTACAATCGGCTTCTCAAACTACTACTCAACTATCTGCCCCCAAAGTGGCGCAATCGGATATTGATTTAGGTAGAACTACCCGTGGCGGCAGCAGCTATGTTGGCGTCGCTGCTAACATTGGTTTGAGTGGTGGTGAAACGTCTTTAGGCGACGGTAACTTTGCGGTAGTCAGCAAAATCGGACTGACAAATTCTATATCAGTGCGACCCTCAGCCGTATTTGGGGACAACACCACAGTTCTACTTCCTATCACTTACGATTTTACCTTCCAGTCAGCAGATGCTTTTAGCGAACCGTTGCCCATTGCACCTTACGTGGGAGTGGGTGCAGCTTACAAAACTGGTGATGATTCGCAATTTGCCTTTTTGGTGTCCGGTGGCATTGATGTGCCTCTAACTCCTCAATTTACGGCAACAGCTGCTATAAATGCCGGATTTTTCGATCAAACTGACGTGGGCTTATTGTTAGGAGTTGGTTACAACTTCAGTGGGTTTTAAAAGTTAGGAGTAGAGACGCGATTAATCGCGTCTCTACAGGAGTTAAGAGTTATTAAGATTAAATTCATAACTCATAACTCCTAACTTTCTATTTAGGGGTAACTTTGTCAATCACCTTGATTTGTCCATCATCTCCTACCGTCCAGACATCGTAAACACCGACCACATCACCATTAGCATCAACATCTACGTTGCCGCTGGCTCCTTGGTAGTTGATATCTTGACCCTCTTTCAGCAACTTCAGTCCCTCGCAGACATCGGTAACTTCAGTTCCAGGCCCATTAGCAACTTCACGGATTTTGCTGGCTACGCCAACGCCTGTATTTTCCTTGGCTGCTTGTGCTGACAACGTCAATAAGGCAGCCGCATCCCAAGCTTGAGGAGCATATTCCCCTGGTGCACCACCCTTTTTATCCTTCCACAGCTTGTTGAAAGCTTTTAGCGCTTTACCATCGGAACCAGGTACTGTACCGATCGCTCCAGTTAAAATAAATTTATCACCATCTTTGCCAACTTGTTCTGGGAAAGTAGGTGATTTCACCCCATCTGTAAGCAGAATCTGCACTCCCTTCGTCACACCTTGCTGATAGGCGGCTTTCAGGAACAGACTACCAGTTTCAGCGTACAGTACGGCCAGGACTGCATCTGGTTTACCAGCAAAAGCCGCCGCCGCTTCTGTATCAAATGTCTGGGCTTTCGGGTCGTAGCGGACAGGTTTATCTTTATTAACGATGGTCCCACCCAATTTTTCAAAAGTTTGCACAAATGCTTTTTCAAAGCCAACCCCATAGTCGTTATTAATCACAACTGTAGAAACTCGCTTGAAACCTTTTTTTCTGGCAAGTTGGGCTAAAGCTAGTGCTTGGTAGGTATCGGGGGGAGCAGTACGCGCCCAAAAGCCTTTAAAGTCGCCTTTTTGAGCCTTTTCAGTAAAGACAGGACTGGTACTACCAGGGGAAACCAGCATGACTTTATTCGGCGTGGCAATTGAGACTGCTGCACTAGAAACGCTACTGGCAAAGGAGCCAACTACACCTGCCACTTTATCTAAAGTTGCTAGTTTAGTCATACCTGCTGCACCCGCTCTGGGATCGGTTTGGTCGTCTACTTGCACCAAGGTAACTGGTTCGCCATTCACCCCACCGCAGGCATTGACCGTATCGACGAGTAAAGGCACAGAACCTAGCATCTGCTGTCCCACAGAAGCCAAGTCGCCTGTTGTCGGTAGCAGGGAACCAATTTTTAGTCCTTTAGCACTGCTTGTAATAGTTGAGTTTGCCGCTGGGGTAGCGGTACTTCCGTTGTTAGCTGTGCCATTGGAGGTACTAGTATCACCACAAGCCCCAGCAAGGAACCCAATTCCTAAGGTAGCTATACTTAAGGTTAAGGCGGCGCTAATTTTTCTCATAGGTAATTTTTACTCCTCAGATATTTAGGAGTCTAAAATTAAGATTCAAACTAAATTTGTAAGTTAGCTGGATCTTATCAAGACTCCAAAGGATAAATCATATCATCCATCTTTGGGAGTAGAAATATTTACCACTACATTAGTATTATTGTTTTACACAGAATATACTCCGTGTATTAAAGTCCGAAAAACGGAGAGGGAGGGATTCGAACCCTCGGTACGGAGTTGCCTGCCGTACAACAGATTAGCAATCTGCCGCTTTCGACCACTCAGCCACCTCTCCTGACTCACGAATAATAATGTTAGCAGATGTGTTGGTGAGAGTCAATAGTCATTTGTCATTGGTCATCAGTAATGACAAAGAACAAATGACTAGTTGCTCAAAGGACTTGCGATCGCATCCAAGCTAAGGGCAAAGTGCGTAACTTTTTCCACTGGGGAACGTAAGCCCGCTGACTGAACACATCGTAATCGTTGCGTTCAATCACCTCCAAAATCTGTCCATATAACATTGATGCTGCCCACACGGGCCAACGGGCATCGGATGCTAAACGAGTAATTCCCCGATCGGACGTGGCATAGAATTGGCGGGCCCGGTCAATTTGAAAGCGCATGAGTGCCCGCCAACGCTCATCTACCACACCTTTGAAGAAGTCTTGCTCGGTGTAGTTAAATTTTGCCAAGTCCTCAAGGGGAATGTAGATCCGTCCCCGTTTGGCATCTTCTCCCACATCCCGCAGGATGTTGGTGAGTTGATTGGCAATTCCCAGAGCGATCGCTTCTTCTGTGGGAACATAAGGTTGTTTGTTCTGATGCCACGGAGCTGTGTATAGGGTGCTATCCACACCCATAACTGCTGTTGACATTAAGCCAACAGTGCCAGCAACGCGGTAACAGTAGAGGTATAAGTCCTCAAAGGTTTCATAACGACTGCGATATAAGTCCATGCGCTGACCGGCAATCATATCCCGAAAGGGCTGAATGTCCATCGGAAAGCGCTGGAGGGTATCAGCTAAAGCGACATCGTAATTTTCTAATGGGCGTCCCGCAAAAATTGATTCCAGCTGCTGTTCCCATAGGTCTAGGGTTTCTGGCGTGGTAATAGCAGATGCGGGCCCATCCACCAATTCATCTGTACGGCGACACCAAGCGTAAATTGACCAAATAGATTGACGTTTTACCGGACTCATGAGCAAAGTACCCAGGTAAAAAGTCTTGGCATACTTTGCTGTGAGATGCCGACAAAGTTTGTATGACTCGTCTACAGAGACCAGCGTTTTCATGCGCGCGGGGGATTCAGGCAGTTGCAGCATTCGTTGCGGGCGGTCGGGTGAGCGTTTGCAGGTTTGAGGAATTTGCTACCGGGAGAGCCTCAGAAATCGCCTGCGCTGTCAGCTTACCAGAAAGTACGGCACCTTCCATACTGCCTAAGTAGCGTTGCATGGTATAACTTCCTGCGAGATAGAAGTTGGCAATGGGCGTAACTTGTGCGGGACGGTACTGTTGACGACCAGGGGTCGCTTTGTAAACTGAACGGGGCGTTTTCACCACATGAGATTTCAGCAATGTTGCTGGATTGTCTCCCCCAAAGTGGTCGGGGAAGAGTTTTTCTAACTCGGCAATCGTTGCAGCCACAATCTCCTCATCGGATTTGGCAATCCAATCTTTTGCAGGAGCTAGAACTAATTCCAACATCGAGCGATTGGGGTTGGCGTATTCACGGCAGGTATTGCTCATATCAGCATAAACGCTTAGGAGGGGCGATCGCGAAAAAAGTAGGTGATCGATTTCTGTAAGTTTCCGGTCAAACCACAGATGCAGGTTAATCACTGGTACTCCTTCCAAACCTTCTAGCTTCTGGAAAAACTCCATCAGCTTCCAAGGTTTAGGCAACATCGCCTTCAAAGGATCGACTGACATGGCAGATACATACACATCAGCCGTCAAAACTTCATCTTCTGCCCCATTTAAGCCTCGAATCAAGTATCCTTTTACCGTGCCATCGGCGTTGAGCAAAATTTCTTTCAAGGGGGCATTCAACCGCACTTCTCCACCGCGTTCTGTGATGTAATCTACGATCGGGCTGCATAGACGTTCTGTGGGAGAACCATCCAAAAATGCAATTTTGGAGCCATATCGTTCTTGCAGAAAACGATTCAGTGCAGTTAAGAGAATCGTTGCCGAAACTTCATCAGGATTGATAAAGGTGAGCGCTTTACATGCGGCGATAAAAACATCACTCGTTACTCGCTCATCAACACCTTGCCTTTTCAACCACTCTAAGAAGCTGTACTTGTCCATGTCTTCAACATACTTCTGACCCCGAACTACTGCGGGAAGTAGACCAACTGCAAATCGAATCTTCTGCTCCCAAGTCAACATGTCTTTGTTGCGAAGAATCGATGCAATGACGTTGAAAGGCGATGGAATATCTGGAACGTCAAAACGTGAGAGTGTCCCAGGCTTGTCTGGTTGATTGAAAATCAGCGTATGCTCTTTCCATTGGAGTCTATCTTCAATGCCCAACTCCTTGAGCAATTGGAGCATATTAGGATATGCCCCAAAGAAGGCGTGTAACCCGGTTTCGTACCAGTCGCCGTCAGAGTCTTTCCACGCCGCAACCAGACCACCCAGTACGTCCCGGCTTTCCAAGACAATGGGAGTGTGACCTGCGTCCGTGAGATATTTCGCGCAGGAAAGTCCTGCTAGACCAGCACCCGCGATCGCTACTCGCATTTAACCCTAATGCCCTTCAATATTTCTTAATGGTTTTGTCGTTCTCATTATACGTTGCAAACCGTTACATTTGGCAGTCATTGTGCGATCGCTTCCCTCAAAAACTTTTGCCAAAAGGAATTTTACCTACGCGCGCCTAGCCAAGCAAATTGCCAATACCATTGTTGGCAATAGGTTTGGGCAAGCATTTCATCTAGATTTACGCACAAGAAATTTAGGGAAACAAAAGTAATTCCTATGACTGAAAATAACTAATCCTAAATGTTGTCTTAAAGTAGTTGCTTTCTTTGCTAATCCGTGTATTTACCCTGACTAAATATTTAGGGCAATGCTTAAAGACTGCTAGTTGATTTACTATATATTTTTCTACAGTGAATACATCAATACAGTAAAAATCAAGACCAATTATATTTTATTTAAGTATTTAAACAGTGAAGTAGCTAGCAGTTATTGCCAATAATTTTGGGTCATTATGGAGTTTTTTTGATGGCGTAACAGAGCAAAGATATATTGAAATAGCAGAATGCTTTTGCGAAAAAACTAATTTTTACCAGCACCAGTAATTATACTGAATATTTTGGCTTAATTCTCTTAGGTTGCAGCCCCTTAAATGTATTCCCATGCTCGGTATAGGAACGAGAATAAAAACCTCCCCTTGAAAGCTCCCCAATCCCCATAAGGATGTAGGATAAAAGTTTATGTCCTCTAGATTAAACAACTCAGTTGTTTACCGCAGAACTTATAGGTAAAAGATTATGAGTGTATCGCAGGAGCTAAAACGCTTTGGGCATCACCTGATTCTGGGTGTTTCCGGCACTACATTAAGCGATGACGATAAACGCGCACTCAGTGAATTAAAGCCGATTGGGGTGATTTTTTTCGCGAAGAACTTTCTGGATTGCACACCTTATCAGGTTTGGCTCCAGAGCTTCAAAGATTTAAACAACGAGATACGAGAATATACTGAACGTGATTCGATGTTTATGACTCTGGATCATGAAGGAGGTCGTGTCATTCGTACACCACTCCCAATCACGCGATTTCCTCATGCGTTGTTGCTGCGATCGCAAGCTTATGAAGTAGCAAAAGCCACAGCGGTAGAATTAAAATCGCTGGGAATTAATTTATCTTGGGCACCTGTAGCAGATATTTTTTCCCATCCCGATAACCCCGTGATTGGGCCTCGCGCCTTTGGTAACACTCCTGAAACAGCTACTCAAGGTGCGCGTGACTACTATCTTGGACTTCGAGATTCAGGAATTTTGGGATGCGCCAAACACTTCCCCGGACATGGAGACACCAGCAAGGACTCTCACATTGAGCTACCAATACTGAATTTAACTCTAGAAGACCTGCGACTTCGAGAACTTGTACCTTTCAGAGCTTTAATCGAAGTACAGATTCCTTTGATTATGACTGTCCATATCTTATTTCCCAAGATAGATCCTGATGTGCCAGCAACGCTTTCCCAGGCTATTCTCAAAACCATACTTAGAGAGGAACTTGGCTTTGAGGGAGTGGTTGTATCTGATGATTTGGATATGAAAGCTATCTCAGATATGTTTATGAAAGCTGGTACTGTGGCGCGGTCATTTCATGCAGGCTGCGACCTGTTTATTGTTTCGCGCAATATCAACTCATCATCTATTGAAAAAACTTATCGGATTGCTGAAGATTTTGCTGATTCGCTCAGTAACGGTAGCTTAGATGAAGCAGTGGTAGAAGCAGCTAGAGAAAGAATTGAGAAACTACTGGCAGTAACACCGCAATATGCCATACATGCTCTGGATAAAGATGTATTATTGCAACATGCTCAACTAGCGATCGCTAGTTCCTATTCATAATGGGTGGTATAGGGGTCGAACCTATTTCTGCGAGTTAAAAGCCCGCTGCACAGCCGATATGCCAACCACCCTAGTTAATTTGAAAAAGAAATGAGCAAGTGCGATCGTATTACATCGTAAATGTTGTAACACCAACACTAGATATAAATCCACCAGGGAGGTACTGCCCCTCCTATTTCTGTGTTATCAGCACAGCGCCTCGCTTTTCGGCTTCAGGTGGAAAAAGAGGAAGACGGAGGAATCGAACCCCTACAGTTGCCTGTACTCCAAGGTTCAAGCTTGGTTGCCGACCATTCAGCAGCATCTTCCATTGAGGGGTATCTGACGGGACTTGAACCCGCTATGACTGGTTCCACAAACCAGCGCCTCGACCACTTTGGCCTCAGACACCATCAGTGGAATCAATGGGAATTGAACCCATAACCTCCTGCTTGCAAGGCAGGCGCTCTAGCCATTTGAGCTATGACCCCATCAAACAAGTAAAAAGAGCAAAGTAAAAACTAAAAAGAAAGAGAAATAATTAAATTCATTCTTTTGACTTTTGACTTTTAACTTTTGAATTGTTTAGGCGGGAGTGGTAGGACTTGAACCCACAACTTTCGAGGTAGAAGCTCGAAGCTCTATTCCATTGAGCTACACTCCCAATATTTGGTAGTCCTGGCAGGATTTGAACCTGCAACCTCTTGCTTGTAAGGCACTTGCTCTACCGTTGAAGCTACAGGACTACGCAAGCGAGTGGAGGGACTTGAACCCACGCACTGAGTGTGGCGCACTCAGATGCTACCGATTACATCACACCCGCAAGTTCAGAGCGGACGGCGAGATTTGTAGCTTGCTTCCCGCAGGGTACTCGCACGAAGACGGTGGAAACGTCTCATGCTGCCGTTACATCACACCCACATCAACAAGCTGGTAACAGGAATTGAACCTGCAACCTACTGATTACAAGTCAGTTGCTCTGCCAATTGAGCTACACCAGCACTGTTTTTGGTGACGGGGGCAAGGAGTTGAACCTGCCGATGTTCAGGTTATGCAGCCCCACGAGCCACCATTGCTCTATCCCCGCATATTCACCAATACCCCTGACTGGATTTGAACCAGCAACCTCTTCGTTCTAAGTGAAGCGCCTCTTCCGTTGGGCTACAAGGGCAAAGTCTGAGTGGTAGGGATTGAACCTACGACCTGGAGTTCCCGAAACTCCCGCGCTACCAACTGCGCCACACCCAGATATTTTGGTACTCCCGACAGGATTTGAACCTGCAAAAAACTAGATCCTCGGTCTAGTGCGTCTTCCGTTCCGCCACGAGAGCTTAGTACCCCTGACAGGATTTGTAGACGCGTTCGCGTTGGCGAAGCGTCTCGTAGAGAAGCGGCTTCCCGTTCGCCGTTAGGCGTTCCCGAAGGGTAGGGTAGCTGCAAAATCTGGACTCTGATTCCAGCACGTATGCCTGTTCCATCACAGGGGCATATCGGGATGGCAGGATTTGAACCTGCGACTCCATGCTCCCAAAGCATGGCTTCTGGCCACTGAATTACATCCCGTTGGTACTCCTGGTGGGAGTCGAACCCACAACCAAACAGATTTTAAGTCTGTCACCTCTTCCAATTGGGCTACAGGAGCAAATTTTGGTACTCTTGGTGGGAATCGTAGACGCATTAGCGAAGCGGTAGCGACGTTCGCGTAGCGTCTCGCAGAGAAGGAGCGTCAGCGGCTTCCCGCAGGGTACCCACAACATACCGTTTTTGAGACGGCAGCCTCTTCCAGTTGGGCTACAAGAGCAGAGTTTGGCAGCCCCACCAGGACTCGTAGCTTGCTTCCCGAAGGGTACCTGGAATCTTCGCCTTCAAAGGGCGCTATGTTGCCAATTACACCACAGGGCTTTATTGCCAGGGCAGGGTTTGAACCTGCAACCTCATCGTTCAGAGCGATGCGACTTACCAATTCGTCCACCCGGCAATGAATGGCTGCCTCAGTAGGACTCGAACCTACAACCGCGCGGTTAACAGCCGCTTGCTCTACCATTGAGCTATGAGGCAACGAAGCCCCCCAGGTCGGAATCGAACCAACGACCTCCTGTTCTTCAAACAGGCGCTACTACCAACTGAGCTACCGGGGGATAAGGAGAAGAGATGATGACGAGAGCGGAGGGATTTGAACCCTCAATTCTTCAGTTTCGTAGACTGAGATGTTATCCAGTTACACCACACTCTCAAAACGGAGAGAACAGGATTTGAACCTGCGACGGATATTAACTACCCGTTTCCTCTTAGCAGGAGGACGCTTTTAGCCACTCAGCCACCTCTCCATAGTGGGTCGAGCAGGATTTGAACCTGCGTGCAAAAAAGAACAGTTTTACAGACTGTCGCCTTCAGCCAGACTCGGCCACCGACCCATAAATCATTCCCTCGACGAGAATTGAACTCGCATCTGTGCTTTGAAAGAACACTGACTTAACCATTCGTCCACGAGGGCATAATTTGCAGAATTTTAGATTAAAAATTTAAAACCTAAAATTCAAAATTGTCTGACACAGGGACTAGGATTTGAACCTAGAACATCGGATTTGGAGTCACGAGGTGTTGCCATTACACCATCCCTGCATTTGGTGGCAGCGGCGGGATTTGCACCCGCATATACCAGGGTATGAACCTGGGGCTTTGCTGGTTAAGCTACACTGCTCGCACCAGAGGTCAGGGCGGGATTTGAACCCGCGCTAATCGGTTTTGCAGACCAACGCCTTACCAACTTGGCTACCTGACCATTTGGGAGTCCCGACGAGATTCGCACTCGCAATCTTCAGTTTGAGAAACTGACGGCTTAAACTATTCGCCTACAGGACTACAACCAGGGTGACGGGACTTGTAGCTTGCTTCCCGCAGGGTACCCGCAACATTTCCGCAGACAACGGAACGCTCTAGCCAGTTGAGCTACACCCCGATTTTTTGGAATCTGTGCCTAAAATTTTAGGTTTTTAGGCACAAATTTTGTTGGTGAACTTGCCCATTTCTTATTTAGTTTTCAAGGTTCAGAAAATTTACTGTTAGAAACTGTTAGGAAAACAACCAACACTCTAGGTAGCAAGCCTGTTGTGTATTACGGATATATTCAGTGGTTTTGATGAGTGCAAACTTAGAACTTTTTTCGTTTATTGCTTCTACTGCCGATGGTTTACAAGTAGGAACAGCTTTATTGACTGGGGACTTTGGTTTATTCCAACGCCTGTCCTTTAGTTGTATGTAGAACATAACTTTGACTCTTGGGAAGCTTGTTTCCAGCTCCACTACATTTATACTACAAAATACTACAAGAGGTGTCAAGGGGTTTCAGAAAAAATTTTTAAAGTTGTCTAAAAAAGCTTCTACGCTTAGGTTTGAACTTAATTAACGACTCTGAAAAATAAAACTACAGTTATGCTTGGTTGAGTTTTTAAAAGCCTGACGTGACAGACAACTCCTTGAAGCGACAACAGATAATTAGTATTGTCGCGATCGCCTCTACGATTACAGCTTGTAGTATTACCCCAGGCATCTCCCCAAAATTGGGGTTGAATCAGCCAATAAGCAAAATCCATATTGCACAAGTTCAAGCTCATCCAGGAAAGGGCCTAATTAATGCCCAACTACCGCCAGCCAAAGTAGAAAACCCTACCTTTACAGTCCCAGCTAAATTTCAGGGAAAAACAGTTTATCAGGTACATCCCAGGAATAACGAAAAGGTTATTGCTCTAGGGATTGATGATGGGCCCTGGCCGAAGACAACCCTAGAAATGCTGGATATCCTGAAGCAAAATGATGTTAAGGCAACATTCTTTTGGGTAGGACAGGCTTTGCAAGCAAATCCCGACCTAGCCAAGCGTGAGGTAGCTGAGGGACACGCCATTGGCAACCATACTTGGCATCATTGGTATCGGCGAATGGATGAAGCCACAGCCAAGAGTGAAATCGATCGCACAGCTGATCTGATATACAAAACCACAGGAGTCAAAACTGCTCTGTTTCGTCCTCCTGGAGGCTTTTTAAACAACGGACTAGCCGCTTACGCCAAAAGCCAGAAAGACGCTGTAATTATGTGGTCACTAACTTCAGCTGATACTGATCCTCACGCCAAACCGCAGGCATTTGTAAATAATGTCCTGAAAGGCGCGAAACCTGGTTTCATTGTTTTAATGCATGATGGTGGTGGCAATCACCAAAGAACTGTAGAAGCTTTGCCACACATCATCAGTGGACTCAAACAGCAAGGCTACCGATTTGTGACAATTCCTGAACTGCTGCAAATGGAGCAATAAAGGTGAGAAATTCTCCTCACCCTCCTATTTCGTTTATTCGCTCATGACAGAAGCACTACTTTCTTGAGCTTCTTGCCAAAGTTTGTGCAAAAAGAACTCAGCGCGATCGCTCATAGTGGTGACAAACACACCGACAGCATCCTTAGAACTATCTGATAGCCAAGAACCCCGCAGGGTGACTTCCATATATTCGGTATCGCAGGCACAAAGGGCAATGATTCCTCTATCATCTCTTTTTACCTCAGCCCTGAGTACTTCTACTCCTGGCAAATCAACAGGAAGCAAAAAGGAAGCGGTATTGGGTTCAATGCATAAACCTTGCCCAACTCGCAGGGCTAAAATCACTCGCTGTGCTACCCATTCTTCTAGCGACAGAGTGAGACATTCCAAATCAAAACTGCTTTCAGTGTAAGTTAATTTCAGCATTCCTTATGCTCTCCTGTTATTCCAGGTTTGCTTGCATATCTATCCAAAACTGTTCAGCAAAAGAAATCGCGGGGTGCATTGGTGCTTTTGGTTTGGTACGCAGTTGCATACCAACTTCAAACAGGGTGCGATCGCCTTTACGGGAGTTACATCTTTCACAAGCTGCGACTACGTTATCCCAAGTGTGAGAACCGCCTTTAGAACGCGGCATCACATGATCTAGCGTTAGATGTTTGGCGCTGCCGCAATATTGGCAACTGTGATGGTCTCGTCGCAACACTTCCCGCCGATTCACAGGCGGAACTTTCCACATCCGCTCATTAGAAGTGATTGTCAAGCGAATGTGTTTTGGCACATCAATTACCAAACTGGGTGAGTGAACTTGCCATCCGGCTTCTGTAGTAAAACCCAGTGGTTGAGCTTTGTTGGTTACTAACAGCACAATCGCCCGCTTGATATTGACTCGACATAGTGGCAAGTAATTTTGAGAAAACACCACCACAGATTGCTCTAACACTTGCATTGCGTTCGCGCCGCGCATGGAAGATATCGTCACAGCTTAACTCCTTATAAAAAAACCCCCGCTTCAAGTTTTCGGTGAAGCGGGGGTTAGAATTGACCGGAAAATTTTCTGGTCTCATATCGGTACAGTATTCCTTTGTCTGTACCCCCCGCTTTGTTCATCTAGTTCTGGTTTTGCAATCAGCGCACTAATGCTGAGATTTCTAAAATCATAATTACCCTCTGTGATTTGCCCATGATTTCGGCTACCATCGCCCATAAATAAATACTCCACTCCCATAGCAGCTGATTCCCAACCGGCTTGGCAATTGGTAGCGCAAAAAGAAGTGGAGATGGGGTAAATGGATTTCACAGAAAATTTCACCTATTGAACATTCCTTTAAACATACTACACTTGTATTACTATCCTGTCTATACCTTTAAGGAGAAAAAGTGATGCATACGATCGCCCGCACCCCAACCACCGATATGGAAGTTACCAGCATCCGCCTAGAGCGGGAACTCAAAGATAAACTCAAAGAAATAGCTGGGAATCAGGGATATCAAGCTCTGATCCGAGATATCCTTTGGAATTATGTCCAGCAAAAATCAGGTGAGTGGAAGCCTCGATTTTCGCGAACCGACATTCGAGCTAGCATAGCTGCCACAGCTCAGCAAGAAGAACGCTGTGTACTGACAGGCCAACTAATTCAACCCCAAGAACCAATGTTGTTAGGACTGACGAGGAATGGCGATATGGTTCCTCTGAGTGTCGAGAGTTTGGCTGGATAGTCTTATATTCAGACGAATGCAGCCCAATTATTAGCAATAATAATTGGGCTGCATTCAAAATTTAGCTTCGTTAATATTTTACTGAGAGTTACGGAGACAAAAAAGTAGCTTGTTAAACCTACTAACTTACTTTACAAATTTTAATAAAAATTTATAAAGCAAGTTAAGTAATTTTACGTGATAGAAAGGGCAATTTTGCTGTAATTCCAGAGAAATTACGGTTTATGTATACTTACAGACGGGATAAAGTTAGTAAATTATTTCAATCTAGAGCAGTCAAAAATAAGCTAACTGAAGCATTTATAGGATATCTTAAGTATTTTATTACTTATGTACCAATGTAGCAATTTGCTTGATACAGTGGGAATTTGGCCATCTGAGATAGAAAAGGGCTATAACAGGTGAGAGAAAGTATTCATACAATATTTGTCAATTATCAGGATGTAGCAACACAACTAACGGTGAAGAATATGCCAAGAAGTTGGGTGCAAAAACAATGGGGTTATTATCCGAGGGCGTGCCAATAATGAAAAAGCCTTTATCGTCGCCGCCACATTACGTAGATGGCATAGATCGACTACAACCTTACCAAGTCAAGCTGATGCAGCATCAGGAAGAACCTGCCCGCGAGTTGGTACAAAAAATTAACCAGATCATTGCCAATAGCTCGGTGACGGCATTGATGCTGCAAGATATTGCCCAATTGCTAGGAGTTGCTTTTCAAGTAGATTGCTGCTGCTTGGTTTCAGTGACGGGTGAGGCATCCGACGAAGCAACTACTAGTAATTGGTGTGCTGATGAGTATCTAGGGTTGCCACACCCAGAAGAAATGTTTTCGATGGAACAGTTGCTTATGCACTCGCCAGTGCTGCAATGTGCTGCTGAACCATTGACTATTGAAGATATTTCTATCATCCAGAACAGTTTGGTAATTGGGTGTCAATATTTGCCACTACCGATAAAAGCAGTTTTGGCAATTCCCACCCGGTTTAGTGGCAATAATAATGGAGTGATTAGTCTGATTAAATTCCAACCATACGAATGGAGTGAATCAGAAAAACAATTGCTCAAAGAAGTGGAGTCGGCTTGTGCGATCGCTTTTTCTCGCATAGCACAAGCCCAACTAATTGCTCATCAAGAGCAGTACCTGCAAAAGAGCAAGCAGTATCAAAGCTTGATCAAGCAATTAACTATATTGAGTCGCAGCAACTTGGAGCTTAATCAAATGCTCCAGTTAGTTATCGCCTCTACTGCCGAATCTCTACAGGCAGATCGGGGTTTGCTCATATTACTAAAATATACAGATCCACTATTTAGGACTCAAGCTAAAAAACAAATTCCTAAAGCGAAAGCTAGAGTAGTCGGTGAATGGGCTAAGGAAACACAAAGTTCCCGCACTACTAAACTAGACAACTTAGATCAGTCTTTCTTGGTTTCAGACTGTGGTTTATGTCAGCGTGCCTTCATAGATTCTGGAAAACCAGTAATCTTTGATGACTATACAGAACAAAACGAGACCTCGTCAGCTGCTCCATTATTTGCAGTAGAGGAATTGCCTGCGGTACTTTTAGTGCCATTAGAGAGTCAAGGTAAAATCTTAGGATTCTTGGTGCTACAACAATCTGTGATTCGCAGTTGGCAAGCAGCAGAATTAAATCTTGTAGAAATGGTTTGTGCTCAAGTGAGTAACGCCATAATTCAGTCACAGACACTGCGCCAAGTGCAAACTTTGGTAGATGAGCGGACGGCAAAACTCCAGAGTAGTCTGGAACTCCAAGCAAAATTGCATGAAAGAACCCGCCAGTATGTTGAGCAGCTACGGAAACTCAATGAACTCAAAGATGAGTTTTTGAGCAACATGAGCGATCGCTTGCGCTATCCGCTGACAAATATGCTGATGTCAATTCGTAACTTGCGTTTGCCAGGAATAGCACCAGAACGCCAAGTTAGATATCTGGATATCTTAGAGCAGGAATGTTCAAAGGAAATCAACTTGATTAATGACTTGTTGACACTCCAGAAACTAGAGTCGCCTCACGAAGCCCCGCAATTAGAATCTATAGATTTAAATACTAGAATCCAGGATATAGCAGCATCTTTTGAGAAAAAACTCGCAGAGAAGGGATTAAAGATCGCTGTAGATTTACCAGAGGATTCGCTAAAACTGCAAACTGAATTGGAGAGTTTTGACCGCATCCTGCAAGAGTTGTTAACAAATGCCTGTAAATACTCAGAGCATGATACTATCGTCCACTTGCAAGCTTCTCATCGAGTTGATCAACAAATTGATCAAGTTATCATGAAGGTAACGAATACAGGACGTGCCATCTCCGAAGAAGAAGCGACCTACATCTTTGACAAGTTCCGTCGCGGAAAAGGGCGTTGGACTCCAGGAACTGGCTTGGGACTTGCTCTAGTCAAGTCTTTAGTGCAGCATTTGAATGGAGCGATCGCTGTTGAAAGTCTCCCAATCTCGGATTCTGAACAGAGCGAAATTTGCTTCACCCTGACTCTGCCCCAATTTTCTGACGAAAGCAAACCATAATTCTGAAAGTGACTAAAAAACAGAACGCAACAGAGAACCTTGATTTCCAGTCTCCTAGTGATGACATCAACCTCGAAGGGGATTTTACTGCTGATGCAGTCGCTTTGGCAGCGAAGGTAGAAGTCGAAATTGAGAAAATAGCAGAGCGACAGCGACAAATTACCGCTAAAGTCCAAATTCCTCAACCAGTGGAACAAATCTGGAAGGTTCTGACAGATTATGAAGCCTTGCCTGATTTTCTCCCCAACCTTGCCAAGAGTCGCCTAATCGAGCATCCCAATGGTGGGATTCGACTGGAGCAAGTAGGCTCTCAGCGGTTACTGAACTTCAACTTTTGTGCGCGGGTGGTTCTGGATTTGGAAGAATACTTCCCCAAAGAAATTAATTTCCGCATGGTAGAGGGAGATTTTAAAGGCTTTTCTGGTAGCTGGTGCTTAGAGCCTTATTCCCTTGGCGAGTATGTAGGAACAAATCTGTGCTACACAATTCAAGTTTGGCCTAAACTCACTATGCCAGTGGGAATCATTGAAAATCGCCTAAGCAAAGATTTGCGGTTAAATCTCCTGGCTATTCACCAACGCGTAGAAGAGTTAGCGAGTCAAGAACCATATGCATAGTTAAACTATCATTCAGGAAAAAGCCTGGATGATAGTTTTGCTTCTTAGACTTCAAGCAAAAGTATTTTTTGCTTTTTATTATTTTTTAAGTACCCCCAGGGGAATTCGAATCCCCGTTACCTCCGTGAAAGGGAGGTGTCCTAGGCCTCTAGACGATGGGGGCATCGGACTCAGACCTTTTATAAGGTAACCAATTTCCTGGGCGTTGTCAACAGCTTTTGCCAAAAAAAGTTTGTGACAGCTAAACTGGGTGGAGTCAAATGCTTGAAAAGGATACAAAGATATGAAGACACACAAAAAAGTCCGTACATGCTTCTGCGGAAAGCCGCTGGGTGCATCAACGTCCGGCGCTCGGGACTTTGAGAGACGCTCAGATCGAAAAAACGCTAAATACAGCAAGGAACAAAGGGTATGATGTTGTACCCTGTAGAGTTAATATCTACGGTTTTTTACAAAAGATTTTGAAATAAATGGCTCAAAATCTACAACATGGAAGCATCTTTTGAAATCACCCTACAGATGGCGATCGCCGTCCTTGCAGGCATTAGCGCCCAAGTGCTGGCTGCATACTTTCGGATACCCAGCATTGTTTTGTTATTGCTGTTGGGCATCCTCTTTGGCTCTGATGGCATCGGGCTGTTGCATCCCCATTTGCTAGGCACTGGATTGGAAGTGATTGTTGCCCTAGCAACGGCAATCATTTTGTTTGAAGGCGGACTTAACTTGGATCTGCGTGAGTTAGGTAGAGTTTCAGTCAGCCTGCAATTGCTCGTCACTCTAGGAACGCTGATCACACTGCTTGGTGGGAGTATGGCTGCTCACTGGCTGGGTGAATTTCCCTGGAACATAGCTTTTCTCTATGCTTCCATCGTTGTGGTTACAGGCCCAACCGTGGTTGGGCCTTTGCTAAAACAAATCAATGTCGATCGGCAAGTGGCAACACTTTTGGAAGGAGAAGGGGTTTTAATTGACCCTGTAGGAGCTATCCTCGCCTTCGTTGTTCTCGATACCATTTTGAACGGCGATGCTGACCCTATCAATGCGATCGTCGGTTTGCTGATCCGCCTGGGTGTTGGTGCGGCAATTGGTGGTGCTGGCGGTTATCTGATGAGTTTGATTTTTAAACGCGCCAGTTTTCTGTCATTCGAGCTAAAAAACTTAGTGGTGTTGGCGATACTTTGGAGCCTGTTTACCTTATCGCAAATGATCCGCAGTGAATCGGGAGTAATGACAACAGTAGTTGCAGGAGCAGTTTTTGCTAACTCCTCAGTCCCAGAAGAACGTCTGTTGCGGAGCTTTAAGGGTCAGCTGACAATTCTCAGCGTTTCGGTGCTATTTATCTTATTAGCTGCTGACCTATCCATTGCCAGTGTGTTTGCTTTAGGTTGGGGTAGTTTATTCACTGTTTTGGTATTAATGTTTGTCGTTCGCCCAATTAATATCCTCTTGTGTACTTGGAACAGTGACTTAAACTGGCGACAAAAATTGTTTTTAAGCTGGGTTGCTCCTAGAGGAATTGTTGCTGCCTCCGTAGCTTCTTTTTTTGCGATTTCGCTGACACAGCGCGGCATTAACGGCGGTGATTCCATTAAAGCTTTAGTCTTCCTGACAATTATCATGACTGTTGTCTGCCAAGGGCTAACAGCTGGCTGGGTTGCTAAATGGCTGCAAATCACTTCCAAAGACGTAACTGGGGCAGTGATTGTGGGTTGTAATCCGTTAAGTCTTTTGATTGCCCGCTTCTTTCAAGAACGGGGAGAAAACGTGGTCATGATTGATACTGACCCCGAATGTCTTGTGCAAGCCGAGGCGCAAAATCTGCGGGTGATTGCTAGCAGTGGGCTTGATGCTGCTGTTTTGGAAGAGGCAGGACTTGCCTCTATGGGTACTTTTTTGGCTATGACAAGTAATGGCGAGGTGAATTTTGTTTTGGCTCAACGAGCAGCTGAGGAATTTAAGCCGCCGCGCGTCTTAGCTGTTTTCCCGCGCGATCCGCAAGCGAATATTTCGGTTAGTAATAAAGTTAATCAAGCTTTTATTCCAGACTTAGCGATTAAAACTTGGAATGAATATTTGAATGATGGGCGCGTCAAGTTAGGGACAACTACGCTAGATGAGTTGGAGTTTTCTACTCAATGCGATCGCATCCAAGAAAAGATTCGGACTGGGGTGTTGATACCGCTATTGGTAGAACGAGAAGAACGTTTACAGGTAATACCAGCTAACCAAGATTGGGAAATTGGCGATCGCATTATTTACCTGTTACATGACCCCAGGCCTAGCCTTTTAAAACGCTTATCGGGTGCTACCCAATCGACTCCCCTCTCTTTAGAAAAGTTACCAGAGGTTGAAGACCTATCCCTCGCCCAATTGTCTCAACTTTCTACTAGTGAAGCTCCTGGGGGATGAGGGAGAGGGGGCTAGTAAGTCAAAAGGTAAAAGTAAAAAGTAAAAAGAAAAGAATTAAGAATTAAATTTCAAGACTTCATCAGT
>NZ_JAVRBN020000034.1:0-77644 GCF_034531305.2 Nostoc sp. ChiQUE02 | reverse complement strand
CGCATGTATCCGTTCTTTACCTAATGCTGTTTTTTGTTTTCTCAGCAGATCGTGTAATTCCTCGGCTGACTCTTTTATTTTTATTTTGCTGACTCCTGCCATGAACTTCTGCTCATATTTCTTCCTTAACTATCTTTATCATTTTTTTAGTGAAATGGTATCAGCACTTTATTTTTAAACCTGTAGAGATGGTGAAATTTAAAAATCTATTTGAATATTGGAGAATACATAAAGATATAACTTAACAAGTCAGTTATACCCCATGAAAATTATCTTGATAGGAAATCATGCTTTTGTATGAGTACATTTCAGAATTGGTTCTGGGAAATCCAAGAGTGTGGGCAAGGGCCTCATTACTACTTCAGCGCCACTTTTGCTCCGTCTGATGCTGAACGCCTTGCTACTTTGGTGCGCCAGCATCCATTGTCTGGCTTTGAACACTGCCACTTTGTTGGCAAATTAATCAATGCGCCATGTGGAGACTACAATTCTCCAGGTTCTTACCATTTGTATGTTGACCAGAGCAACTATGCTGAAGTTATGTCGGGTATACAAAAAGATGAACCTATAGTTACTGTTGCACACTATGTCTGGCAAATTATTGGTGTTTGCGATCGCAAATTTGAGATTGAGTGTGGTAATGGTGGGATAACTGGCACAGATAACCAAACTGATACCTCGCTAATTGTGGCGCTGGCGCAGTCATCAGAACTCACCTTAGTTGATTGGAGAGTCGTTTCTGGGGGAGATGGCTATGCATCGGTATTTTTTAGAACTGGCACATCAGCCGCAGAATTGCTTGCTTACTTGCAAATTCAGCCAGAAAAGCCTGACTTTACACAAATAGAAAGAGAGTTACGTCTGGCTTTATCAGATCCAGCATTGTCTAAAATTTATCGCTTGGGCGAGTGCAGAATCAATGGTTGGCAACTTGAAGCGATCGTTTTGCATAATATTGAAAAAACCACAAGCAGCTATGGTGGCGAAGGATGGGATATGACACCACACACCACCAAGCTTTACAAAGTTGCCCAAACTGTTAGCGATAAGTGCAAGGTTCCGGGTTGTGCAGGTGGCGCTGCACACGCACCAAATGACTTCTACACACTCATTGGTAGCCATCTCAGCTTTGGCTACCCACGCAAGGAGGGTTGAGTTCAAAACATCACCAACTGATTAGGCTCGTGTGCGAAATAAACCTGTCATACTTACACCAGTAATTAATAAGCCGATTAATCCCAAACCATTTAAAAGCGGATAAATTTTTTCCAAATGTAATATTTCCAGGGTGTGTATTCTCAGGATAAATTCACCCAACTCATCTTGGTGCAACCATTCATGGGCAATAGTAAAACTCATGCCAGTTAGCACAGTTAAAAACAAGGGCAAACATAGAACGATCGCAATCTGACGATGATATCGTCGAAACATCCGAGTCATAAACAATTCCTGAAAAAGTAACTTTCAGATTATCAGGTTTACAGTGCTTCTAAATCGGAATTTGAATCACAAATTCTGTCCCCTCTCCTTGTGCTGAATTAACCTCTAGAGTGCCGCCATGTTTTTCGACAATAATTTGCCGGGCGATCGCTAATCCTAATCCTGTACCTTTACCTACAGATTTAGTTGTAAATAAATGGTCAAAAATCTTTTGTTTGACATCATCAGACATTCCCATACCATTATCTCGAATGTAAATCAAAACATGATGTTTGTCTTCACTCAAACAAGTTTTAATCTCAATTTTATTATTAATATTGTGAAAATTGTGTCCAATATTAGACTCCTCTAGAGCATCAATGGCATTTGCCAATAAATTCATAAATACCTGATTTAGTTGCCCAGGAAAGCATTTGACTAAAGATATATCACCGTATTGTTTTACTACTTTAATATCTGGATGCAGTTCCGATGCTTTTAAGCGATGCTTAAGAATCAAAATTGCGCTATCGATACCTTCATGAATATTAAAAGCAACTTTGTGTTCTGTATCTGCTCTCGAAAAGGTTCGCAAACTGTTGCTAATACTCCGAATGCGGTCAGTACCTAATTTCATCGAAGAAATCATTTTTGGCAAATCTTCTCGGATATATTCTAGGTCAATTTTTGCAATTTCTTCTTCGATTTCTACACCTGGATTTGGAAATTTTTGCTGATATAGGTCGATGAGGCGAAACAAATCTTCAACAAAATTAACAGCAGGTTGGATATTACCTGCAATGAAGCCTACAGGATTATTTATTTCGTGGGCTACACCTGCAACTAAGTTACCCAATGCTGACATTTTCTCACTTTGTACTAGTTGTAGTTGCATCTGCTGTAAATCTGTGAGAGAGTGTTTTAACTGTTGAGCATTCTCTTGCGATCGCTGATAGAGAGAAGCATTTTCTAAGGAGATAGCGGCTTGTGAACACAATAGGTTGATTACTTGGAGTCTATCGCGTGTAAATACTCCAGCAATAAGATTATTTTCTAAGTAAAGGATGCCCATTAACTTCCCTTGATGGAGAATTGGGGTACACAGCAAACTCTTGGGTTGTTGTTGGATAATGTAGGAGTCGGAGGTGAAGGAATTTTTCACAGTTGCATCATCAACTACCAATGTTTCTAAGGTGCGTTTGACATAGTTAATTAGAGTTAGAGGGATATCTTGGCTAAACTCAATGGGAATAGATTGCAGAATAGTTGGCACTTTCTGAAATGTTGCAATTGCCTCTATTACCCAAACATTATCCTTGAGTAAAATTAGAGCACATTTTTTCGCTCCGGTATTCTCCATCACCACTTGCATTAATGTAGAGAGCAACTTCTCTAAATGAATTTCGCTAGATAGTGCTTGAGAGGCTTTGAGAACACTTGCTAAATCTAAAGCGTCAGAAATGCTGGTGCTACTGGATGAAATTGTCATACCAGCAGTAAAAGTAGACAGGGATATATTATTGAAACTTGATGCTGTTTCCGTGGGATTGAAACGAATTTTTTCCCATTGGAGAATCGGTGCAAGTAATTGAGGATAACGTTTTTCTAAGTCATAGACTTTGGCTTTAGCACCCCAACGAACATAGCAGTAGTAAGCGTTTGTCAGATAGGTTTGGGCAATTTGCTCTTTACCCCAACCCAAATAAAATTTGGCGGCGAGTTCATGAGCGAGAGCTTCTTCTTGGATATATTCATTTTCTTTGGCTCCCTGAATGGCGCGATCGTACATTTCCATTGCTTGAATATATTCACCCAAAATGCGATCGCGTTCAGCCTCTACTAAATGAAACTTATGTAAATGATTCATCGGCGCATGATGCGCCCAGTTATGCATTTTTTCCTGATTGGCTGTAACCCGTTTAAGGATGAATGCTTGCTTGTCTTCAGAAGCATCAGGATAAACAGCTAATTGGCTCAGAGAATCATAGAAATGAAATAAAGGAACAGTAATACTACCAATAACACTTTCTAAATAATTCTGTGCTAATTCAGCATTTTCAATAGCACGAGTATACTCAGCAAATAAATAGCAGAGAACCAATTTATGAAAATGCAAGAAACAAATTATAGTTTGATCATTCCCTTGCTGATGAAGCGGCAACATGGTTTCTTCATTGTAAGCTTCCCCAATTAAACTGCAAGGGTTTTGGTTTTTTGAAAGTAAGTTAAGCACTATCTGCCGAAAGAGTTCATTTTTATGTAGGGATGGTTCTTGGCGAATTTGCGCGAGTCCTTGACTATAATTTGCTATTTCCTGTGCTAGAGAAGATAATTCTTTTCCAGCCAAATATGAATTAAAGGAATAAATCCATGCACAGTAACCTGCAAATTCTAAATCTCCTATTTCCAGTCCGCTAGAATAGGCTAATTGCAAAGGATTAAATATTTCTCTAATATGGTTTTTCCAAGAATTTAAAGAGCCATAAATACACGTATATGTCTTAGCTATGGATTCTTTAGCATTCAATTTATCTAATAATTTGAGAGTTAATTGACCGAATTTATAACCAGATTCAACATCTCCGACAAAAGCACATAGAATCAGCCCATAACACGAATATCCATAGAGAGAATTAGCAGTATTTCCATACTTGAGGGATAAATGAACCTGTTTAAATAATATTAAGGGATAGAGTTCTGGAATAACTAGATAAGCAGGAGCAGCTATATTTGTCAGGATATTCATGGCTGCTAATTTATCTGGTTCGGTCATTAATTTTAACTCTAATAAGCCTTCAATGGGTTTTCCCTCTAAAGCTAATTGTGTCTCCTGTAGTCCACGGGGAATATCTGCTGGCGTTGGCTGTTCGGGTAGTTCTATACCTAATAATTTGAGAACTTGTAGCCCCATTTTTATAGCTTCTAACATCCTGTTTTGTGCTATATGAGATAAGATTCTGACTTCGTAGGCTTTAACTTGATCGATCAGTGTTTTGCCATTTTCTAATATTACTTTTACTGATTGTTCCATCTGTTCAAAATCACCGTTCAGATGGGCAGCATCGGCAGATGTTGAGTACAGTGTCAAAGCTAACTCATATTGATGTTGCCAACAATCTTCTGTGAGTAACCTAATCCCAAAATTTGCATACTCTACAGCAGCTTCATAAGCAGTTGAAATCCTCGCTTTATGACTTGCAGTTAGGTTTAACTTTGCCAGTTCTTCTTGTTCCTCTGGCTGACTAATTAGTTCAACTCCCAAATTTAACTGATTAACTAATTTAAAGAGATGTTCTTCACGCTGTTCAGGTGAAATATTCCTCAACATTAATCGCCCAATTTTGAGGTGTACTGTCTGTTTTTGATCTTCAGAAATTAAAGAATAAGCAGCTTGCTGAACGCGGTCGTGCAAAAATTTGTAGGAACAGGAACCAGAATCCAGCATCCAGGAATCAGAAGCAATTACAGATTCTCCTGGCTCCTGTTGATAAAACTTATAAACTTCAGTTGTGGGTATGATCAAACCTTCTTGCAAAGCTTTCCATAAGTCTGCTGCTGTCTCCGCTAAAGATTTTTCATGGACAATTGCGAGAGTTGCTAAGTCAAACTGATTATCAATACAAGCTGCAAGCTGCAAAACTTTTTGAGTTGCTTTTGGTAACTTCTGTAACTGAAGCACCATAAACTCTACCAAATCATCAGTAAATGCTAATGCTCTAACCTGAGCAATGTCACATTGCCAATGACCCATATCAAAATTATAGTTAATTAACTCCTCTTCGTGCAGCAACTTGAGGAATTGATTAGCGAATAAGGGGTTACCTTGAGTTTTTTGATATACTAAATCTGTAAGAGGTTGGGCAATTTTTAAGTTACATTTAAGAGCATCAGCAATCAGATAACTTAAATCTGTATGAGTGAGAGGAGCTAAAGTAATGGTATTAAATAATTCTCTATTTTTATGAATTTCTCCTAATGTCGATATTAACGGATGCGCGGGATAAACTTCATTGTCTCGATAAGCGCCAATCACTAACATATAGTGAATTGCCGTTTCACTCATCAGGAATTGCATCAACTTTAAAGATGCTGAATCTGCCCATTGTAAATCATCCAGGAATATCACTAAGGGATGTTCTTTGGTTGTGAAAACTTGGATAAATTTCTGAAATAATAAATTGAAGCGATTTTGTCCAGCAGTCCCTGAAAGTTCAGGTACTGGCGGTTGTTCTCCAATAATCTTTTCTAGTTCGGGAATAACTTCGATAATTACTTGAGCATTCTCACCCAAAGCTGTCAGAATTGTGGCTTTCCATTGTTCAAGTTGGGCATCGGTTTCACTAAGTAATTGCCCCATCAAATCTCGAAATGCTTGTACAAAAGCTCTCAAGGGAATATTGCGTTGGAATTGGTCATATTTCCCTTTGATAAAATAACCCCGTTGTTGCACAATGGGTTTATGGACTTCATTAATAACGGCAGTTTTCCCAATACCAGAGAAACCTGCTACCAAAATCATTTCTACCCCCCTTAGTCCCTCCTTGGTAAGGGGGGATTCAGGGGGGTTAGCTACTCTATCAAATGCTGCGAGTAAGCTTTCTACTTCTGCTTGCCGACCATAGAGTTTTTCTGGGATGATGAAGCGATCGCAAATATCCCGCACTCCTAACTCAAAGACATCCATGCTGCCAGTTTCTTGCCACTGACGCCAGCAAATTTCTAAGTCATACTTCAACCCCAATGCACTCTGATACCTATCTTCGGCATTTTTCGCCATCAGTTTGCCGATAATTTCAGACAGAATTGGGGGAATCTCAGGATTCACACTATGCACCTGTGGAGGAAGCTTTGCCAAATGACAATACACCAACTCCATCGGTTCATCTGTGTTAAAAGGTAACTGTCCGGTGAGGAGTTCAAAAAGAGTCACACCCAAGGAATAAAAGTCGCTGCGGTAGTCAATTCCTCGGTTCATTCGTCCAGTTTGTTCGGGAGAGAGGTATGCTAACGTCCCTTCCAAAATATTTGGATTAGTCAGAGTTTGCGTTTCTCTAGAAAGTAAAGAGGCGATACTAAAATCGATGAGTCTTATATCTTTTGTGGTGGGGTTAATCAAAATGTTGGCGGGTTTGATGTCTTTGTGAATCACCCGATTGTGATACAGTCCGTCAAGAATGGAGACTATTTGCAAAGCAATATGAAAAAATGCCTGCAACCCATCAGCAGTTCCCCCCATCCCCCTATCTCCCCACCTCGTTATTTCTTCTTGGAGAGAAATACCGCCCAAATCTTCCATGACTAAGGCATAGCTGTTTTGATAGTTCTCCAGACTATAAGTTTTGATAATTCCATCAATATCTAGGTTTTTAGCAATGGTGTACTGATTGCGGAACCGCACGAGTTCATAAAATGTGGGATACTCACGCCGCAACAGTTTGATCACTACTGGTTTTTTATCTGATTCTCTAATGCCACGATGCACTAGGGTTTTAGATCCCGAATAAATTAGCTCATTTATTTGATAACCGGTTAGTGCCACCATAGTTCTCTTTTCCCTAGAAAATTAATTTTTTCCTGTTTACATTGATTGTTCCCATTAATACAAACG
The DNA here is from genome assembly GCF_034531305.2 of Nostoc sp. ChiQUE02. Taxonomy (NCBI): domain Bacteria; kingdom Bacillati; phylum Cyanobacteriota; class Cyanophyceae; order Nostocales; family Nostocaceae; genus Nostoc; species Nostoc sp. ChiQUE02. The sequence goes on along the minus strand of NZ_JAVRBN020000034.1, from coordinate 70,617 downwards.
TGCTTAAGGTTTGGGGAGACAATTTTGTAACAAGATATGAATCCGCGATCGCTAATATCATGTCCGCATAATTAGTTATGCTAACCACAGTCATTACACCCCTCCCCGCAAGCGGGGAGGGGAGACGAAGCGTAGCTTTGGCGGGGTGGGGTTCTTCGGGTTTAATAAGTAATCAAGTGGACATGATATAAATTCTTATTTCCAGCATCAAAACTCTAGTAATTGGCTACAAAACCACAAAAAAAGGCAGATTTTGTGTATGCTCTGTGACTAAGTGCCTTAGCAATACCTTTCTGGGAGTAAATATGGAACGCGCCATCTCTGCGTTGGGAATTTTAGTTTTTATCGGTATATCCTACGCCTTTTCTGTTAATCGTCGTGCGGTGCGTTGGCGAATAGTGGCATGGGGTTTAGGATTGGAATTTGTGTTTGCGCTAGTGATTCTTAAAACTCCTTGGGGTTTAAATGTGTTTAAATCTCTGGGAGATATTGCCAGTCAATTTTTAGCATTTTCTGATGTTGGTGCAAAATTTGTCTTTGGAGAAAATTTTAAGGATCATTTCTTTGCCTTCCAAGTGCTGCCCACAATTATCTTTTTCTCTGCCTTCATCAGCGTCTTGTATTACTACGGCATTTTACAACGAGTCGTAAACGTGGTGGCGTGGGTAATGATGAAGACGATGAAAACATCGGGTTCTGAATCTTTATCTTGTGCAGGTAACATCTTTTTGGGGCCAACAGAGTCGGCGCTGATGGTTAAACCTTATATAACGAATATGACGCAATCGGAACTCCATGCCTTGATGACAGGTGGTTTTGCCACAATTGCGGCTGGAGTACTAGGAGCGTATCTTTCTTTTGGCATCCCAGCAGAACACCTGATTGCTGCTTTTTTTATGACTGCTCCTACATCGTTGGTAGTATCAAAATTACTTTACCCAGAAACAGAAGTTTCAGAGACGGCTGGTAAAGCAAAAGCGGATGTAGAAACCAATTATGTAAATGTAATTGATGCTGCTACTACAGGAGCAATTGACGGCGTGAAGCTTGCAGTTAATGTTGGGGTAATGATTATCGCTTTTTTAGGATTATTGGCTGCCCTGAATGCACTTTTGGGATGGTTAGGGGGATTTGTCGGTTTACAGCAACTTTCATTACAACTGATTTTATCTTATTTTATGGCTCCCGTAGCGTGGCTGATGGGCGTACCTTGGGCTGATTGTCGGCAAGTTGGGGCTTTATTGGGGACAAAAACAATTTTGAATGAGTTTATTGCTTTTTTGGATTTGAAAGCACTAATTGAAAGTGGAAAAATCTCCCAACGTGCAGTAATTATTACAACTTACGCATTATGTAATTTTGCAAATATCGGTTCAATTGGCATTACTATTGGCGGCATTGCGGGAATAGCACCTAATCGCCAGCATGACTTAGCTCGTATGGGTGTAAGGTCAATGATTGGCGGATTGTTAGCGGGTTTTATCACCGCTTGTATTGCTGGGGTGTTGATTTGAAAAAGTTAGAGAGACGCGATAAATCGCCGTCTCTACAGGGAATTTATCCATCAATTATTTATTGACAGACTATTACTCATCTGTAGAGTAGAACTGTTGAGCGTAAAAACGGGCATACCGTCCTTCCTGAGACAGGAGGGAGGTGTGAGTACCAGCTTCAACCACCTCTCCTTGTTCGATTACGAGAATGCAGTCAGCCCGACGAACGCTGCTCAAGCGATGGGCGATAATAAACACGGTACGATTTTGCATGACTCGTTCTAGTGCTTCTTGAACTAGTGCTTCTGATTCAGAATCTAGGGCAGAGGTGGCCTCATCCAGGATGAGAATTCGAGGATCGTTGGCAACTGCTCTGGCGATCGCTAATCTTTGGCGTTGTCCTCCCGATAGGTTAACTCCGCGCTCTCCCACCCAGGTATGATAACCCTGAGAGAACTGGGTGATAAATGAGTGAGCGTTGGCAATCTTGGCTGCTTCCTGAATCGCTGCTAAATCTAATTTTTCCTGACCGTAACCGATATTTTCAGCGATCGTTCCCGAAAAAAGAGTAACATCTTGGGGAACAATGCCAATTTGATGGCGCAAGCTGGTAAGTGTGACATCACGGATATCAATATCGTCAACCAGAATTTGACCTCTCTGAGGGTCATAAAAACGAAGTAAAAGGTTAATTAACGTCGATTTGCCGGCTCCAGAAGAACCAACTAAGGCAATGACATCACCAGGAGAAGCGTTCAAGCAGAGATCCTTAAGCACTGGCTGGTTGGGATTGTAGGCGAAATCAACGTGACGATACTCTACCTTGCCCATAACTCGTGGCATTGCCTGAGCATTCGATTTTTCGCTGATACTAGGTTCTTTCGCCATCAGTTCAAAAATGCGTTCAACAGAAGCTTCGGTCTGTTTGTACTCGTTGTAATTGCTAATCAGCATGTCGATTGGCTGAATCAGTATAGCCACAGCAGCTAAGAAACTGATAAACCCTTGAGCTGTCAGCTGATTCTGAGAAATCTGCCATCCTCCTAATAAAAACAGCAGTATAATACTAACTGCTTCCAAAAAACCGACAACGGGAAACTGAATGGATTTGAGTTGTAGAGCGCGATACTTAGCTTGGCGATTGATTTCTGCTTCTTTATTGAATCGCTTCACTTCATATTCTTGGGCTGCAAAAGCTTGAACTACACGAATCCCGCTAAATACTTCAGTTAGCATCGCCGACAAATTGGAAACCTGATTTTGGCTCTGGCGAGATAGCACGAGTAATCGCTGACCAAATTCCCCGATTAACCAAGCCATTAAAGGAGCCAAAATCAAACCCGCAAGAGTGAGCGGCCAATTCAGGTAGAGCATGTAAATGGGAATCGCAATTAACTGCAACAAATTGGAAAGAAACTGATGCGATAACTTGTCCACAATCTCGCCGACGCGATCGATATCTTCAGTTAGGCGATAGGTCAAGTCTCCCGTCTGTGTGGTTTCAAAGTAATCTAATCCAAGTTTGTGCAGGTGAGCATAAACCCGCTTACGCAAGTTTAAAACCATGTTCAGGGCAGCAGCGATCATAAAGACATTCTGCCCGTATTGACAAAGCCCTCGAACCAAAAATACTAAAGTGGCTAGTCCGAGCCAGTAGGCAATCCGGTTTACATTTCCCTGGCCAAGAAAAAAAGCGACCTGACCTGCTAAATAGGGCACTGCTAGGGTGAATAACACAAATCCCAAGATACAAGCCAATCCCCGGATTAACAGGGGCCATTGGGGCCAGAGATAAGGCAAAAGTTGCCAGTAACTAGAGCGGACTTTCATAGGTAAGTAAGAATTCAGGAGTTAGGAGTCAGGAGTCAGAATTCAGGAGCGGAGCCGGAGATGCTCCGCCTCCGGTCAGAATTGAGGTGCATTACGGCGTTAGCCTACCACACCATGTAACCCAACCGTGCCGACTCTTGAATTCTGACGCAATTTCTACTCAGTTTCTCCTAGAGAGTTTAGTAGAAAGCGGGCAATTCTCTCAGATGCGCCGGGTGGGCCAAATCGCTTAGGGCCATTTTCTTTGCACTTAGCGAGGTAGTCTGAATCTTGTAAAGTTTCAACTACTCGTTTAGCTGCTAGCTTGAGAATCTCAGGGGTTGCTGGCTTAGTGCCGATGGTTTGGGCAGAAATGCCCAATAGCCGCGTTTGCGCTTCTGCAAATTGATAGGTAAATTGAGGGCCCTCTCCAGGAATCTGGATGATAGGTTTCCCGATCGCTACAGCTTGCTCCACTGCCAACCCTGCCATACCAATGACGAGAGTAGAGTGAGATAGGATGTCACTGAAGGCATCTGAATAACATCTCACTTCCACAATCGGTGATTCGTCAGCAGAATTTCCTGGAGGAGAATAAGTGAGTATGCCTTGAGTCAGCTGCCAACCTTGACTTTTGGCAATGTCGTCTAGTTGCTCCATCAAACTCGGTATCAAGGCTGCACGAAATTGTAATCCTGACTCAGGCATCACCTTGGCGATTTCTACCACTAGTTGCAACTGCAAACAAAAATTTCGCGCGGCTTCAGGCATCCGCGATCCTGGTAAGATTGCGATCGCTCTCTCGTCCGGTTTCAGGTGCAAGTCTTTGCCAGTAGGGACGAGCCAATCTAAAGCCGGAATGCCAGCTAACTGAGTTTTAGTTAAACCTTGCCGTTGGAGGTCATAAGCCGTATGGGAATCCTTGGTGAAAACTGCCAGACATCTGGAAGAATTAAGGTCGTGCCACAACAGTGGATTGAGACGCAATCGCCCTTCATAGAGGGCAGAAAGACAAGAGATAAACGAAACGAAGGGACGCTTTGTTAAGTAAGCAAATGTCTGGGAGACAAAATCCCCAGTAGCCATAATCAAATCGCAGTTAGGAGCATACTGCAACACCGCTTGTAATTGTCGCCACGTTAACCCAATCAATCCCGATTGAAAATCTTTGAGCAAATAGAGACGCTTCATATAAAAGAATCCCCCAGAGGGCATTGTTTGTGTGGGCCCAATTATGGGAATGTCCAAGCTGCGGTAAGCTTTTCCATCCCCCACAATCGGCATTGCCGCCATCTCAATCGAAGGACACAATTGGCGCAGGGTCTGAATAACATAAGAGGTATGGTTGTCCTCTCCGTGGCCGTTACTGATAAACAAGATTCGCTTAGAAGACATCTTGGGATTTTTATAGGTCTAAAATGCTTGTTTGGTGAGATTTTTAACCTACATTGCGTGAGTAGGCAAAGAGACTGATAGTATTTTTACTCTTGAGAGTTTGTAATTTTATAGACAAATCTACAAAGTTACTTTTTTCGGTGTAAACCGGAATGGAATTACTGCTAATCCCTGTTTTTGTAGACGCTAATTTATCAGAGAATACAGTATTAGGAGTGCAAGCGCTATGGGTACTTGACCTGAGTTCATAAATTGAACGAGGGATTTAAAGTATTTATCGCAAGAGGGCAAGGGGAGAGGGGAAAGATTTATTGAATGCCTGTCTCCTTGTCACCCAATTCCCTTGTCCTCTTCAATGACGACAAAGTTATAAAAAATTTGTATCGCAATAAACATGGAACGCACCATTTCTGCGTTGGGGATTTTAATTATTATCAGTATATCTTACGCCTTCTCTGTTAATCGTCGTGCATTGCTAAATACTGGTCTGGGGTTTGGAATTGGAGTTTGCATTTGCACTGATCATTCTTAAAACTCTTTGGGGTTTAAATATGTTTAAATCTTTGGGAAATATTAACAGTATATTTTTAGCATTCTCTGATGTCAGTGCCATTCCAAGTCACATCAGAGACTATTTATAGAGTCAATCTTCCTGATTACTGAATTCTCTTTTCTTAAAATTCAAATTTTTTGTAGATACTCAGGTGGCACATGATCCACTAACCAAACACCATTAGCAGAACAATAGAAAATGTAACCCGCCTGATGCATTGCCGCAGTATGTACAGCAAAAACCACTGCTTTTCCATGTCTTGCACCAACAGTTTGTGCTGTTGCAATATCCTTCGATAAATGGACATGATGCCGTGACATTTTGCAAAGTCCTGTTTCCAGAATTGACTCTACAGATTTGCTTCCCGTGCCGTGATAAAGCTCATCTGGGGGAACAACAGGTTCTAATTGTAAATCAACTTTTATACTATGTCCTTGGTTAGCACGAATCAGAGAACCTGTAGAATCAAAAGAAAAGCGTTGTTTTTCGTTGGATTCAACTACTATCTGTAATTCCTGACGGGTAATCGGAAACTTGTTTTGAGCACAAGCAGTAAGTAGGTCATCAACAGCAACCCAACCACCGGGAGCAAGTTTAATTCCAATTGCATCCGGTGTGTGTCGCAGATATTTGCTGAGATATTTGCTGATTTTGACGAGGCGAGAATCACTCATTTGATTGTGGTTAGCATATTTATACTACAATTATATTTTATGTAGCACAATATTTTTATTGATGGTTTTATTTTGTGTAAATTGACAGAATTTGTCTTCCCATCATGGCTAATGCTACTCCAATCATCACAACCAGTGTCACCTTCCCACCAGGAACGAGCGATTGATTTGTGCTATCTGAGTTTTCCTGTTCTTGGCGTTGCTTCCAACTCATTAACGCCGGAATAATTCCACCTAGAACTGAGATGCTAAATGTTCCAGTGTAATCTAGGGCAGTAAAAAAGATGCTGGGATTGAGCGTTCCGAGAGTCATAGGAGGGAAAAGAACTAGCGAATAGAGGGGTAGGCGGCTAGAAAGTCCGCCCTGTGCAAGTAAGAAAATATCTTTGAACAAATCCAGCAATCCGTACACAAATCCAATGAATGATGTGACGATCGCAAACTCTGAAAAAATGGATACTAGCACTCCTAACCATTCCCCCGCCCCACCTGCTCGGAGAATTTGTAGTGGGTCAAAAACAGTTCTACTGTTAGATGTACCGTATAGCATATCGGGACTGACACTTCCTAAAATTACGGCATTCCAAGCCAAGAACATAATTAGAGGAATTACAGAACCAATAAAGATGGATTGACGAATTTTGCAGGCATCCCCTTCGAGTTGCGTCACAACTAGCGGTACAACGTTTTGGAAAAATAGCGCCACAGACATTACTGAAATGGCACTACCAAGGGCACTCCAGTTTTGAAATAATAGTTGGGCACTCTGAATGTGCCCTCCTGCCAAAAACAATAGTCCTAAGAAGGAAACGATGACAATTCCGACAAAGGCGCTGTTTAATTTCTCAATAAACTTTTCTCGCCCAAGATACATAATGCCACCAAATAAAAGCGTGAAAGTCGTTGTGCCCATCCACGTAGGCAATATCTGCACACCCCAGACTTTTGCCGCCGCAGATCCTAAAATCTCCCCACCTTCGGTGATGTATGCTACCAAAAGAGCATAGTGCATAAATAAATATGCGCCGCCAGCAATTCGCGCTCCCAGCTTACCAAGGATCTTTTCAACAACTCCCAAAAAACCTATACTCGGATGCCCTTGTGTTCGCATCGTGTTTAAGGTCACCTCTGCAACCAATAACCCTGAGACTAAAGCATAGAGCCAAACAGCAATCAGTCCAGATGTGGATGGTACAATACCAGACGGTAGGGTAACGGCTGGTAGGGCGAGAATTCCAGCCCCAACAGTGGTTCCCGCAATCAATGCAGTACTTCCCAAAACACTACCCGGTTGATGATTGAGTTTTTTTCCATCAAATTCGAGATGAGAAAACAACCGAGTGACTTGCTCTGAATTTTTTAGAACGGTCTTTATGGGAACCATACTGAATACCCGTACCTAAACCAAACAATATTAACATATGTAAATATTATTCGTAAAAACCCTGATTTTCTTGGTTTTTCAAGCAGATTTTTCTGGTAAATAAGCGATCGCTACTTCATTATCAACACAACTTTCAGAAGATAAATGTCACTTATAGCACTTTATTAATTAAAGAGACCACGCAGTAGTGAACATTGTCCCTATGACAACAGATGTGGTTTAAATAAATGAATACTCCTGTAATTTATGAAGATGTTTTAAAAGAATTACTAACATAAAAACCTGAGAAATCTAACCGACCGAGCAAGCTTTGCCTACAAGGGAATGGCAGGTTAATTTCATACAAGCAGAGAAAAACTAAAACATCCTCTAAAAGCCTCTTCCGCACGGAAGGAGAGTTTTGGAGAGGGGTAAAAAGCCATACCACAGTTTTACTAAAATAAAATGGCTCGGATTGACCAGTAATAAAATTTACGTTTACAGATATTTAGTTTTGCCTTATTATCAACAATAATTGCATCAATACCTGATTTAGCGTTGAAACTGGCTCATTTTTCCACAAAATAATATTTTTTGAAAGTCAGTTATTGAGAGGTATTGGCATTTTTTGTAGATGCCGATTGGGAAAAATAAAGAAGTTAGCTCGAATAAATTATGATTTTTTTCATATTTTATTTAATTTGTCAAGCTTGATTTGTTGTTCCACAACTATCTTCTTCTATTTTCCATTGATAGTTTCCTCTATAGGAGATGCATCTACTCAGTTTTAGGTAACATTGATGAAACAGCAAGCTAAGAGACGCAGGCGGGGCGTCATTCTCACCCTGAAAGGTTGGGATAAACTTCAAGCATCCATTGCGAAAGCAGAATGGGAAAAGAATGCTGGAGATAGCTTTTCTTTAGAAGAACTGAGCGATCGCACTGCCAACTGCGCTCAATTTTTCCATCCCCGCGAGGGGTAATAAATTGAAAACTTCTCATAACGCGATTTGCGTTCTCAAACTGGGGTTTGAGTTCTCATTTGAGTATATTTAGTACACAAAAGCTAATATTGAGTTCTCAAACTGGGGCTTGAGTTCTTATTTGAGTATATTTAGTACGCAAAAGCTAATATTTAGTTCTCAAACTGGGGTTTGGGTTCTTTTTTGCGTAATTTACTGATTTATTAGCGATTTACAGTGTAATAAAAGCTAATAGAGATTTGCAGGAATTTCCTCAGGTTAATCGATACGGAAGTTTTTTAAAGTAAAGAAGCTTAAATCAGTGAATTCGAGAACTGATAACCAAATAAATAACCGTATTAAAAGGTACATTTTATGGCTAGACTAAAAAGAACTTCCCAAGTGCTAGAAAAAGCAGCACGTCGTGCAGCTAGTATCAGTTCAATTGATCCAAACTTAGATGTGAGTAATGGACTCACTTTATTTGCGTACTCAAGCCTAATTGAGACAATGCGAAATAAAGAAAATATCTACAACACTGCGCTTTCTAACCTAGATAAAATATACCGTGAAATGTTAGAAACAGAGCAGCAGTTGGCAGACATGACAGAACACATACTCATGGGCATTGGGGCTAAATATGGCAAAAGCAGTGTAGAGTATGGTATGGCGGGAGGAGTTCCTAAAAACCAACGCCGCAAGGGATTGCGAGGTGAATCGCCAATTATTAGCAATGAGCCACCGTCAATGATTGTTGGTGTGAATAGCAATGGCAAAGTAAAAGCGTAGTGTGTGTTACGGCTTTAGCCTAACGCACCATATTATGAGCCGGTGCATTAGGCGCTTAAATTATGTTTTTATTGATAAATTCTCTTGAAATATGCACCTAACACAACGCCACTTGCTTTTTAAAGCGATGTATGGTGACATCAACCCCATCACTTAAAAATGCGTAGAAGCTTTGCTTCTTGTCGCCAGACATCACTAATTTGACACAGTTGCTAAGAGTGCGTAGGCGTAGCCCGTCGTAGACATCGCTTATTTAACGCAGTTATATCATGTCCGGTTAAATAATTGTCATTGCGAACGAAGTGTTCGCGGAGCGTCTTGTAGAGAAGCAATCCCAAAAGCCTTACGATTGCTTCTCTTCGAGACGCTACGCGAACGTTCCACTTCGTTGCACTCGCAATGACATATCACAAGTAATTTGCCGAACATGATATTAGTCGCCAGAAGTGCGACGCCCGGAGCTTCCTTTTCCCTACAGTTCAAAAATAAACGGTTCACGTCATTCCCACATGAGAGAATTGAGGGTGCAACACAGAGGAGAACCGTACCGAATACTCTATGCATTTGATCCAAGGAGAGTGGCCATTCTTCTTATTGGAGGAAACAAGGGAGGAGACGATCGCTGGTATGAGGAGAATGTGCCAAAAGCGGATACGTTGTATGACGAACATTTAGAAGAATTAAAAACAGAAGGGTTCCTATGAAGACGAAGCCATTTAAAGAACTTCGTGAAAAAATGACTCCTGAACAACAGGCGGAAAGTGAGATGCAAGCAAATCTTGCATTGCTAAAGTTGACACTTTCTGAACTTCGAGAGTCCCTTGGACATACACAAAGCGATGTGGCAAAAAATATGGGAGTGGTACAATCGGCACTTTCAAAAATTGAGCATCAAGATGATATTCAAATATCCACGCTCTCTCGATACATTAAATCTCTTGGCGGAAGTCTGACAATCATAGCGCGTTTTCCCGATCAAGAAGTTGTGATTTCTCAGTTCGATTGATATTCGACTGGTAATCGCCTACATTAACCCCTTCATTAAAAGCGATCGCCCGTAGTAAAGTAGCAGGTGCGTAGGCGCAGCCCAACCTAGGCATCGCAGTTTCTCAATTGGGAATTTAACTTTTCAATCCCCCAGAAAACAATTTACCAACTTGCGCCAAATCTACATTTCCACCGCTGATGATGACACCAACTCTCGCTTCTGGTGCTGTCACCACACCTTCGAGTAAAGCAGCAGCAGCTAATACCCCAGTGGGTTCAACTACAATTTTCAGACGTTCCCACAAGAAAAACATGGTGCGAAGAATCGCTTCTTCTGATACCGTCACCATATCATCGACGTAATGCAGCACTAAGGGAAAAGTAATTTGACCAAGGCTAGGAGTACGCGCACCATCAGCGATGGTATCAGGATTTTTGACAGTTTGCAGGGTTTTGGTGTGAAAGGAGCGGGTAGCATCGTCGGCAAGGGCTGGTTCTACGCCGATTACTTTACAATTAGGTAAAAGTGCTTTGGCTGCGATCGCACATCCTGAAAGTAATCCGCCACCACCACAACAAACTAATAGTAAGTCCAATTCACCAACTTCTTGGATCAGTTCTAAAGCAGTTGTCCCCTGTCCGGCGACTACATGAGGATGATCGTAAGGGGGAATGAGTGTCAAAGAGCGATTGCGTGCTAAATTTTGGGCTAATTCTTCCCGGTTTGTTTCTTGGCGATTGTATAAAATTATCTCTGCACCATAACCACGAGTGGCAGTTTGTTTGACAGCGGGAGCATCATCAGGCATGACAATAGTGGTGGGAATATTTAGTAATTGTCCAGCTAAAGCGATCGCTTGGGCATGATTTCCCGATGAATAGGTGATAACGCCTGTTTGTTTTTGTGCTACCGATAGTTGGGCTAGGGCATTGTACGCCCCTCTAAATTTAAATGCCCCTGTGCGTTGAAAGTTTTCGCACTTAAAAAACACTTGGCTATTGGTGCGATCGTTAACGATTCTAGAAGTCAGCACTGGTGTACGGTGGGCAATCCCCAAAATTCGTTCTTGTGCTGCTTGCACGTCAGTTATAGCAACGGAATTATACTGTGGCATTGATGATTACCACTACCAATACATTAGATTCTTCTGATTCCTTGTGTCATGCCTGATTGAGATGCTCTTACCCTGTTACATACATGATAATCAAGGGTTATTATAAAACATCCTACTAAATCCACTTTTTCCACTTGTCAATTCGTATTGTTTTGTAATCAAGCAAATAAAAAGATATTAAAACTTTAATATCTTTTTGCTTAACTGTCTTAACTGTCCTTGTATTTTCATTGAAAAACTTAGAGCATATACATATTCAAATCATATTTCAATAATTTCCCGTAGCATGTTGTCACAATTAACACATGCATTATGATACTTTACAAACTACTGCTATAGTATTCTGCTCCAGTGTTTTACCAAGACAATCCGCTTACAAGCATCGCGGGGGGTGAGAAATCCCTCTGTGAAAAATCATTCATTACAAGTAATTGGAAATTATTTAATGAAAGCATTACTGGCTGAAGCTATATGGGCACCCAAAAAGCAAAACCTGAACAAAAATTTAGGTGTTTTAGGGAGCCTTGCTTGGAAAGATCCACAATTTAAAATTGTTGATAAAAGCTTCCCGGTTCTTAAGCATGATGAGCTTCTGATAAGGGTTAAATATTGCGGTGTCTGTGGGTCAGATACTCACGTTTATGAGACAGATAAAGAAGGATATATTCTATTTTCTGGTCCTACCAAGTTACCCATTGTTTTAGGACATGAGCTTTCAGGTGAAATCGTCGAAGTTGGTAAAGAAGTTAAAGGGTTTTGCCAGGGTGATATTATAACTACAGAAAGCATTTTATGGTGTGGACACTGTACACCTTGCCGCACAGGAATGCCTAATCAGTGTGAAAATGTAGAACTGTTGGGATTAACAGTAGATGGTGGCTTTGCTGAATATATAACTCTCAAAGCCAAATATTGTTGGAAACTTAATCACTTACAAGAAAAATATTCCTTTGAAGAGGTTTGTAAAATAGGTACTTTAATAGAACCTATCGGTTGTGCTTATAACGGTATCTTTATATCGGGAAACGGTTTCTTACCTGGTGCATTTGCCATAGTCTATGGTGTAGGAGCAATTGGACTAGGTGCTGTGATGTTACTTAAAGCAGCAGGTGCAGCAATAGTAATAGCAGTTGATTCTATTGAAGAAAGACTCAATCTTGCTAAATCAATGGGAGCTGATTACGCTTACAATATAGCCTCCACAAATGATTTCTCGGAAATGGTTCAAGAAATTACAGGAGGTTGGGGAGCCGATATCCAAGTTGAAGCCGCAGGAGCAGCTAAATATACCATCCCAATGATGGAAAGAAATATTGGCAAAAGAGGAAAAATTATTTATTTAGGTAGGGCAGAGTCAGAAGCATTTATAGATTTGAATAGTCTTGTAAGTGGGGCACATACAATAGTAGGTTCTCGCGGACATTCTGGGTATGGCATATTTAATAACGTAATCGCCATGATTCACAAAGGAAAACTTTGTGGAATTGAAAAACTTGTAACTTCATCTTTCCCCTTGAGAGACATCTTAAATGCTTTCGAGTCTTCGCGTTCCAGAAAAGATGGAAAAATACTAATTAATATGCACTCTGTATAAGATAATCAGAAAATAGTTACTTGTCTAGCTGAATTATTGCCTGCGATATTAATATCAGTGATGCATTTAAACCTATAATATTGTTGGCTACTCCAGCATACTATTAGGAGTTTAAAACAAGCGATTAATTACCTTACCTTGAATTTTTGAGAGTAGTATTTAGCAATGAACAAAACTTTATTTCATCTTACCTTCCCTGTGACAGACCTTGCTCTGGCAAAAGCATACTATGTCGATGGTTTGGGTTGTATTCCTGGTCGAGAAAACCGTCAACTTTTAATTCTTAATCTCCACGGACATCAATTTGTTGCTTTCTTGACTAAAGAAACCCTTGTACCTCAACCTATATACCCCAGGCATTGCGGAATTGTCTTTAGCTTAAAAAGTGATTGGGAAGAAGTACTTTCAAAGGCAGAGCAACAAAAGCTCACTTTTAGACAAAAACCTGAACTCCGTTTTGCTGATTCTTTTATAGAGCATGACACCTTTTTTTTAGAAGATCCTTTCTATAACTTGATAGAGTTTAAACATTATCGTCACCCGGAAGCAATCTTTGGGTATTATGATTATACGCAAATAGAAGAACGGGTTTGACAGGGGTTAAAATAATTCGTAATTTGTAATCAAGTTCCTACGTTGCAAACGTAATTCGTGATTAAAATAGTAGGAAATTTATTTACAACTAATTCCAAATCACCAATTTGACAATTTGGTGTGGTGTTTCGCCGAAAATAACGAATTAGCTAAATATCCAATCGCATCAGCTAACTCATTCCAAATGTTAGGAAATAATGACTTGCAAGACCGATGGATTCCTCGCTATTTCAGATTAGCGATCGCGAATATGCTCTCCAATTTAATGGTGCCGTTGTCTGGAATGGTTAGTGTTTCCTTTTTAGGACACTTGCAAGACATTCGTCATTTAGCTGGCGTTGCACTGGGGACAGTTCTGTTTAATTACTTCTATCGAACATTCAATTTTTTGCGTCTCTCTGTGACTGGCACAACTGCTCAGGCGACTGGAAGGAACGATCGAGAGGAAGTACTACTGCTAGGCTTACGGAATGTTTTAATTGCCCTCAGCTTGGGATTTGCTGTTTTGCTCCTACAATACCCACTGCGAGAGTTGGGGTTTATTGTCTTGAACAATGCTCCAGAGGTGAAAGCGGCTGGAGTGGACTACTTCAACATGCGGATTTGGGGTGTACCTGCGGTTCTGGTGAATATGGTGCTGTTCGGCTGGTTGATGGGGCGCGAACAGAGCCAGAAAGTGTTGGCCTTATCGGCTTTTGGTAACGTCCTTAACATCGTCTTAAGTTACCAGATGATTCTGCGAGCGGGTTGGGACAGCGTGGGAGCAGGCTTGGCACAAGCTTTGAGCCAATTTCTCATGATGGTGCTTGGACTAATTTGGGTCAAGAGTGAAATCCAGTGGCAAGAGATCCGTGCCGTCGCGCCTCAGCTTTGGGACAGATCTGCCTGGAATGAGACTTTTGCCTTGAGTCGGGAGCTTTTTGTGCGGACACTGGCGGTTGGGTTTACCTTTTGGGCTTTTACCAATCTGTTTGCTGGGATGGGAAGAATCGCCTTTGCGGAAAATGTCTTGCTGCTTGAGTTGATGACGCTAGGAATTCAAATACTCAATGGCTTGTCTTATGCAACAGAAACCTTGACAGGCAACTTTCATAGCACAAACGAGCAGAGGCGGATGGTGCCACTGCTTGGCGTTTCTGTAGGCGTGACTCTGATGTTTGCAATTACCATGTCCCTTACCTGCATCCTGTTTCCTCAGACGGTATTTGGGCTACTGACAAATCATACGGAAATAACCACCCAGAGCGATCGCTATATTCTCTGGCTAATGAGCGTACTGGCGCTGTATGCCTTCGTCGTCTCAATTGAGGCTTATTTCTTTGGTTTGGCAGAAGCATTAATACTCCGGAATGCAGCTTTTATTGCAACTGGGTTAGGGTTTATTCCCACAGCAGCCTTGGCTTGGAAGTTACAGAGTGTCCATCTGTTGTGGTTGGCGATGTCTTTATTCATGGTGACTAGAATTGCAGTGCAGGGAATTCAGATCCCTAGAACCTTGAAACTAACGACAGAAGATATTGTTCCTGCCCAAAAGACTCAAGCTTCATGAAATCTCACGAAAGGGCATTAACGCTTGTGCTGACCTCTCAACTATAGTTGTTGTAGCACTCATGTTTGGGGATTTACTCAAAGATTTTCCATTAGGAACAGGAAACTGGGGACTTGTCACTATAGGGGTTCCGTTTTGGCTTCAAGTGGTGATATTTTTTGTATTGATAGACTTCCAAAGATATTGGTTTCATCGATTAGACCATTCTTTTATATTTCTTTGGCGTTTTCACAAGATCCATCACGGAATCTCCAAATTCAATGTTATTTCCTCTCAAAGAGCACACCCTAACCATAGGATAGGAAATACCATTTGCCATTAGGTGGGTCTAAAACGTTTTGCTACTGACAAGAGGACTTTTCAAATATCCTCTTAAATATTCTTGTTTATATGGATACAGATTTTTATATTTGCGTCTAATATCCTGGATCGAAGCATACTCATTTCAGGTGGCTTGGATCATTTTCTTCACCATAAAAATAGCTACAGCAAATATTAATATTATATATTGCTATAGCTATTTTTATAAAAGTTAAATTAATTAATTCAAACCAGTCATTTTTGTCACATGAATAAAACATCCGAAAGTCGGCAAAAAACTGCTCTAATTACAGGAGCAGCTAGTGGAATCGGCTATCAATTAACCCAGATTTTTGCTCGTCATAAATATAATCTTGTGTTAGTGGACAAAAATGAAGAAAAACTTGCGGAAATTCATCTAGAATTTCCGCAAAAGTTTGGTATTTTTGTCAAAATTTTTGCTAAGGATTTATCTATCCCAACATCCCCAGAGGAAATTTTCACAGAACTACAGCAAGCATCCATCAAGATTGATGTGCTGGTTAACAATGCTGGCTTTGGTACTTATGGAGCATTTAGTGAAACAGACCTCACCATTGAACTGAAAATGCTACAGGTAAATATGGTGAGTCTGACTCATTTAACAAAGTTATTTCTCAAAGATATGGTCGAGCAAGACTATGGAAAAATATTAAATGTGGCCTCAGCTGCTGCTTTTCAACCTGGGCCTCTAATGGCAGTTTATTTCGCTACTAAAGCCTATGTCTTATCATTTTCAGAAGCGATCGCTAATGAATTAGAGGGCACAGGTGTAAGTGTGACTGTTCTTTGTCCGGGGCCAACAGCATCGGAATTTCAACAAACAGCTGCAATGGAAGATTCAAAGATTGCTAGCGTTAACAGAATGATGGATACAGCAACCGTTGCTAAGATTGGTTATCAGGGTTTAATGAAAAACAAAACTGTTGTTGTTCCTGGGATGAGAAATAAGATATTGACTGAAAGCGTCAGATTTACACCCAGAAATTTAGTAACAAAGGTTGTGAGAAGTATGCACGAACTCAAAAAAAGTAGGTAGTCCAATATCTAATACTATTTTCGGCGTTGCAGAACAGTGACATGAATTGGGGCCAAGTTCTTGAGGCAGAGGAGGAAAAAGAGTCATTAAACAATACCTTCTCTTCTTCTCCCCCTGCCTCCCCTGTTTACCTCAACACATAACTTTCTCTTTTCCGAACCCTATTGCTAACACTTCTAGCACAACTGCGTCACTGAAGGTTTTTGTTATGAAGCCCACAGTAGATATATGTCACAAGATAGCTGCTTTTTCGATATATATATATGCTGTGAAAGTTGGGCTGAAGTATCTGGAGCATAAAAATAGTTAAAAACTACAAATAAAAAGGTTTTGTGACTTACGTATAAACGTTTGTATGTTCAGGCAGTGCTGCGAGAACAACTGTGTCGAACAGGAAAGCCTCTAGGAGAATCTGCAATCTCTAGTGGAGTCATCAGAACAAACTAAAAAAGCGGATTTTTAGAAGTTAGTAGTACTAAGTGGATTTTCATAAATAACTTGATATCTTTTAGCATCTTATTTTGTTTTACTGCCTATAAATTATGTCAATAACTATTTAATTATAGCTATTATTTATTACTATCTTTTGGATGCCCAATTCCCTCACTATAGTAAGATGTGCGCTCACTATCTCAAATATTATTATATTTATTAAATAGAAATTACAATTGACGTAAAGAGGTAAGTAATGGCAATTAAATTGACAGTTCCGGATATCAAAGGTGATGACTGCGCCAAGAAAATAACTAAATCTATTCAGACTATGGAATCTGATGCCAAAGTAGATGTGAACGTTAATGCAAAAACTGTAACTGTAGAAGCTGCGGCTTCTGAAGAGACAATTAAACAGATAGTCCAATCTGCTGGGTATACTATAGAAGGCTATTAATTACATTTATAAATTTCTGAGGAGATTTAGATGAAGTAATTTAGCTAGCACAATTGCTTAGTCATATATTCGCCCGGAAAACGGGCGGAATATTATTAATTGCTCTACTTAATAAAAAATATTTTCCTGTTCTGACATCCTTGAAATACTTGGCTTTCTACCTGACTTATAAGCTGTAACATATACAGCTAAAGACTGTAGAATTTTGAAACTATTACTGTATATTTGTTTGATCTGAACAACTTGTTAAAATTCCGGGACTCGTTTTCAAGTACGAATTAACATCGGGTCATAAATTTGACATTCCTGAACTCCATAATTGCCCAAAATCAAGCTAGCCTGCTCAAGCTCTTTGTCTGTGCCACTAACGATAAGTATGTAATTGCCTTGAGAAATTTGCTCGTTGTAAAAACGTGCCCATTCATCTGCTATTCCTAGCCTCATAGCGTCAAAGCGCTCACTTAAATTAATACCAGTTAACCCAATAAGTTGAGAAAAGTCTTTGCAAATTAAAGACATCTGGTTTGCTGAAAAACCTGCTATGTACATATCGTTAATTGCAGATTTAGCATTATCTATGTTATCAAAACAACTAACAGCATACTTACTTAAAATCCCACTTTTATTAGGAATGGTAGTAGCAGGATTTGTAGGTAATTGCTCACTACTTAGAGGCTCGTAAATACCAAACTCTTCAATACCCCAACGCTGTAGGATTGCTTCTACTTTAGCAATTTCAAAAGATGTACAATCCACGATTATGAAATAGTGCCCATGCTCTACTCGCTCGTTATACGCTCTAGCTTGCTCTTCCGATATTCCCCAACCAACTAGCGCACCAGCAAAAGTGCCAGTAGCAGCACCAATACTTGCACCAACAAGGGTTGTAACCAAAGCAGTTGCAGCTGCGCCAGCCAGCATTATTGGCCCAACTCCAGGGATTGCTAAAGTCCCAAGACCTACTAATAAACCAGTCAATCCACCAACAGCGCCCCCTGAAAGCCCTCCTACTGTTGCACCTTCGTCGGCTTTATCACCAGTGCGCTCTTTAATTTCATCCTCGGTAATTTCATGATTGCGATCTGCATTCTGTACAACTACAGATACTTTGTCCATCGCCAAGCCAGAATCTCTCAACTCATGTAGGGCCTGTTCTGCATCTCGACGATGAGTAAATACGCCTACAGCACGTTGATATTGACTTAAAACCATTATTACTCCTTGGTAGCAGGGTCAATTAATTCCCCACATATCTAGTTTTTCATTACCTTGTAATGTTAAATACAATCTAATTTAACTCGGAACTATCCTAAGTAATAAAAATTATTATGGTTAAGGCAAGAGACGCGATGAATCGCCGTCTCTACAATAATCAGTCTTTCGTGCTGATGAAAACCCGACCAACGGATTATTTTGTTTAAAAAATCTGTTGATCGGGTTTAGCCATTCACAAAAAATCAGCTGAGATTACCCTCTGTCTACTTTGATAGTTTTGGCGCGAAGAGAATGCGGTTGTCATTAATGCTATCAAATGTAGGTGTAGACCAGCGATCGACTACTTTGCCAATAATTGACATTTCTTGAACTAAGCGGTCAAATTTATCAGGGGTGAGAGATTGCGGCCCGTCAGATAAAGCTTTTGCGGGATTGGGGTGAACTTCAATCATCAAGGCATCTGTACCAGCTGCGATCGCAGCCATTGCCATAGATGGAACATATTCAGACCTACCCGTACCGTGACTAGGATCAATCATAATCGGTAAATGGGTGAGCGATCGCAATACCGGAAGCACAGATAAATCTAAAGTATTGCGGGCATATTTACCATCAAAGGTTCTGATTCCCCGTTCACAAAGAATCACATTTGGGTTTCCTGATGCCAAAATATATTCTGCTGCCATCAGCCACTCGTCAATTGTGGCAGACATCCCCCGCTTCAGCAGCACTGGTTTATCTTGAGCGCCTACCTTTTTGAGCAACGAAAAATTGTGCATATTCCGCGCTCCGATTTGGATTATGTCAGCTGTTCTCGCCACTGCTGATAAATCGGCAGCATCCATCAATTCTGTGACGATACCCAAACCAGTAGCTTCCCGTGCTGCTGCTAATAAATCTAAAGCGCTTTCACCATAACCTTGAAACGCATAAGGTGAAGTGCGAGGTTTGTAAGCTCCGCCACGCAGAAACTGCGCTCCTGCTGCCTTCACGCGCTTTGCGGTTTCGACAATCATCGCTTCGTTCTCAACGGAACAAGGCCCAGCTACCACCACAATAGGGTGATGTTCGCCAAAATAGACATCACCATTAGGTGTAGGAACGACAACTTCGCTGGCTTCTCCATGTCGGAATTCTCGGCTTACCCGCTTGAAAGGTTGTTGCACCCGTAATACTTGCTCAATCCAAGGGCTGAACTCTTGAACCTGTAATTTATCGATGCTAGTGGTATCACCAATTAGCCCTAAGACAACTTTATGAGTGCCAATGCTTTTTTCTACCGTGACTTTCCAAGTGTCACTCAGTTCTTGGCTGATGCGAGTAATTTCCTCAACAGGTGTACCGTTCTTAAGTATGATAATCATCTGTTTTTCCTTGTGTATGTTTTTGGGTCTAAATAGGATTAAAAGGGCGGTTAGAAACCGCATTTATACGAGGTAAAACCTACTCCGTGGGTTTTACAATACGGTTGGGTTAAGGGTTATTGGTGTAGATAATTGGTTTTTCAAGACGCGATAAATCGCGTCTCTACATGAGGGTTTCAAACCTCAATTTTTTCTTAGGCTGTGCTGCGCCTCTACCTTGGTGATTCGTGCAAAAATTCAGCAAGTTGTTCTAGTTTTGTCCAAGCTGCGCCGCTTTGCAGAATTTCCTTCGCAAGGGTAATACCTTTGACACAACCGGCTAAAATATCCGTTTCTCCATGAATGGCTTCACCAACTTGGAGTGCCAGGGCTGTATTTAAAGCGACAACATCCTGCTGCGCTTGAGTGCCTTTCCCTTGGAGAACTGCTTTCAAGATTTCGGCATTTTCTTGGACATCTCCACCGTGCAATGCAGCAGTTGGGGCAAAATTCAAACCAAGTTCTTGAGGGTTCAGCGTTAGAGAACGCACCTTTTTATCTTGGAGTACAGCTAAATCGGTGACATCTGCTAAACCAGCTTCATCTAAACGTTCGCGTCCATGAACTGCGATCGCTTGCTGACATCCCAATTGGGATAAAGCTTGCACAATCTCCTCTAGTAGAAGCGGATCGTTCACACCAATAATCTGCCCCGTTGGTCGCATGGGATTTACTAGCGGGCCGAGTAAGTTAAACACAGTCCGCACCTTCAAAGTTTTTCGTAAATTAGCGATCGCTTTGAGTGCAGGATGCCAACCGGGAGCAAACAAAAAGGTGATTCCAACTTCACCCACTGCGGCTTGTACTTTTTCAGGAGTGGCGTTGAGATTTATCCCCAAAGCTTCCAGCACATCAGCCGAACCGGTCTTGCTAGATGCCGAACGATTGCCATGTTTAGCAACTTTTACCCCGGCGGCGGCAGCAACAAAGGCAACAGCAGTGGAGATATTAAAGGTGGAAGCGCCATCTCCACCAGTTCCGCAGGTGTCAATTAAGGGAGTATGTAGAGACGCGATTAATCGCGTCTCTGAAGATTGCGATTGTAAGACGCTGGCCATGCCTACCAATTCTTCGGCGGATACGCCTTTAGCTTGAATTGCGGCTAAAATCGCTCCTGATAGGACATCCGGAATGGCATTTGTGAGCCAACCTTGCATGAGATCCGCAGCTTGGGGAACCGTCAACGATTGCCGATTTAGCAACTGTTGTAATAAAGCTGGCCAGTTGTAGAACTCAGAAGGGATGTAGGTGTTATCAGGTGGAATTTGAGTTAGAGCTATCATAATTAGTCATTAGTCATTAGTCATTAGTCATTAGTCATTAGTCATTGGTCATTGGTCATTGGTCATTAGTCATTAGTCATTGGTCATTTGTGATTTACGAAGGACAAAGGACAAATGACAAATAACAAATTAAGGAATAAGGACTTTGGCGACGGTTTGCACGTCTTTGTCACCTCTACCGGAGCAATTGATGACGATGCGGGGACTGCCTTTTAACTGAGGACAAAGGGTTTCGAGATATGCGATCGCATGAGCAGTTTCCAAAGCTGGGATAATTCCCTCTAGTTGCGAAAGTCTTTGAAATGCATCTAACGCCTGTTTATCAGTCACACTGTAATATTCGGCGCGACCAAGATCCTTTAAATAACTATGCTCAGGACCAACGCCGGGATAATCTAATCCGGCACTAATTGAATGGGCTTCGATGACTTGACCATCATCATCTTGCAATAAATAGCTCATTGCACCATGTAATACACCTATTCTTCCCTTTGTCAAGGTAGCAGCGTGTTTTTCTGTATCTACACCTTCACCTGCCGCTTCCACTCCAATGAGACGCACCGAAGGTTCATGCACAAATTCATTGAATAAGCCGATTGCATTGGAACCTCCACCCACGCAAGCCAGTAGAATATCTGGTAATCCTCCCCATTTATCCTGGGACTGAATGCGGGTTTCTACACCAATTACCGCGTGGAAGTCACGCACAATCATCGGGTAAGGATGAGGCCCGGCAACAGAACCGAGGATGTAATGGGTTGTTTCTACATTCGTAACCCAATCCCGAATTGCTTCAGAAGTTGCATCCTTGAGAGTTCCCGTACCTGCCTCTACTGGGCGAACTTCTGCCCCCATTAATTTCATGCGGAAGACATTTAAGGCTTGGCGTTCCATATCGTGGATGCCCATGTAAATCACACATTTCAAACCAAACCGCGCACACACAGTTGCAGTCGCTACGCCATGTTGTCCTGCGCCTGTCTCTGCAATAATCCGTTGCTTACCCATGCGTTTAGCTAGCAAAACCTGAGCCAAAGCATTATTAATTTTGTGAGCGCCTGTATGATTTAAATCCTCACGCTTTAAATAAATTTGTGGCCCTGTGCCATCTGGTCTAGCGTAGTTTGTTGTCAGGCGTTCAGCAAAATATAATGGGCTGGGTCGTCCGACGTAATCGCGCAGTAGGTTTTGCAGTTCTGCTTGGAAACTCGGCTCATCGCGATATTGATGAAACGCTGCTTCTAACTCACTTAATGCAGGCATTAAGGTTTCGGGGACGTATTTACCGCCAAATCTTCCAAACCTGCCCAAAGAATCTGGTTGGATAGTTGCAGTCTTGATGTCTTGTATGCTTACCACTAGTTAAAATCCTTTTATGTTCAAGTATTTTTTACTTTCGTTCTAACTTTTTAGAACTTATGCCACAGCTAAAATCATCTTTGCGTTTTCCTTTCCCAGGTTTCGTAGGTATAGCCCAGTTCCCTGTGATTCAAAACGTCTATAGGGCGTACCAAATCATCAGAGTCAAAATTTGGTAATAGGGATAGTAAATTTCCTAACGCTGTAGCTTTGGGGGTAGACATACCACCGTCCCAAGGCCACATTAGGTCTTTAAGATTGTGTCCATAAGGCTGGCCATTGGCAGGATAAAAATCGCTACCTTTATGACCGTTTTCTTGCCATTCAGCCCAGAGGCGGTCTGCGTTCGCATGATGCAACCAAAACACTGGGTCATAAGGGGAACTTGGTATATTGCTCATGGTACCCAAACCCTTAAATGTTATGGGTGTCGTACTTGCGTCTATCCGTACCCCGCCGACTAAGCCATGAATGTAATTGTGGATGAATCCTCCAGGGGTGACTTTACCCTGTTCATCTACAGAGATAAATCCTTCCAACGCTGGGCGAAATAGAGAATAGTTATTAAGACTCAGGGCACGCTCAATATCTTTTTTGGGCACTGGGTAATCACTGGCAGGAGGTACTTTTAGAAAGCGTACAAGTGATGTACCTAATGATGTTCCGGTATCAGGGTCAATGTTTAATGCTGGATTCATAAGCCAGCCATTTACAGCAGCAAAAGCCCCAGTTTGTACAGGCCCGCCTGTAAAATCTCCCTGATTTGGAATTTTGATGGTTACTCCTTGACCGTTAGAACCAAGAAAGTCATCGTTAAAAATAACATCAAGTGCTTTGGCATCTGTCCAATCCCAGTATGGGAGAGTAACAGTTCGGTCTACTGCTTGCAAAGCTTGTTCAAATCTACGGATATATTCTCGATGCCAAGGGAAAAATGCAGCATTTTCATGAGCAAGTTCCTGAACGGAACCATCGGAATGTCCTTTATGGTTATGAATCAAGCGTGTTGCCCCTAGATGTATGGCAACGAATTGATCGTAAATACTGAGCTTGCTACCTGCGGGAATTGTAGTTTTTAAGGTTTTGATAGCTTTGACAAAGGCTGCTTTCTCTGCTGGTGTCAGGTCAGTCACGTTCTTTCTTACAGCTAATTGAGCGTACTGTCCCCGAAGATTTTCATACCTATAGTGTTTGTCTTGTCCGTAGCCAATGCGATCGTGGGCGAAGACTGTAACAGCACAGGCGCTAACTATAAGTAAGCTATAGATTAATATTTTGACAGATTTCAGCAGGAGTTTCATAGCCAAGATTTCCTTTATATTTCTTCCTTTGCGACCTTTGCGCCCTTTGCGGTTCGTTATTTTTTATCGAACCACAGAGGCGCAGAGGGTACAGAGAGGGAAGAAAGAGAGAGTTTTTTATTTTGCGGAAACAACTTGTTGCAGGGATAATGGGGTTATTGCTGCTTTCAGTTCCCGACAAAGCTTTTCTACTGCTTGTAATCTTTCTGTTGGACTACCTTCAGCTAAACGTTTGACAAAGGCGCTACCAACAATCACGGCATCTGCTCCCCATTCCATGACTTGATGCGCTTGTTCTGGCCCTGAAATACCAAAACCAACGCCAATGGGTTTATCAGTGACGCTTCGCAAATCTGTGATTAAATCTTTTACCCGGTCTTGGATTTGAGCGCGGATACCTGTTACACCTGTAACGCTGACCAGGTAGATAAAACCTTGAGATTGACGAGCGATCGCTAAAATTCTATCTTTAGAACTGGTAGGAGCTACGAGTAAAATTACCTCAATCCCAAAAGATGCAGCAGTTTGGATTAATTCTTCGGCTTCTTCTAAGGGTAAGTCTGGCACTACTAAGCCTTGCACCCCAACAGCAGCAATTTGGGCCAAAAATGTCTTAATACCCCGGTGCAAAATGGGATTGTAATAAGTAAATAGAATTATCGGCGCTTTCAGGGTAGGAGTTACAGCTTCCAACATCTCTAATACTTGTTCTAATTTCGTCCCTTTTTGCAAAGCGCGAGTTGCTGCTGCTTGAATTACAGGCCCATCTGCGAGAGGATCGGAGTAGGGAATGCCCAACTCGATGAAGTCTGCACCATTACGATCTAAGATGCGTAAAGCTTGGGCAGTGGTTTCTAAGTTAGGATCGCCTGCTGTGATAAAGGGGATTAAAGCACACTGTTGGCGAGTCTCCTGCGGAGAAGCTTCTCCTGACGGAGACGCTTCGCGAACGCTAACGCGTAAAGTTTGAAAGGAATTGGAGATAGAGGTCATTTTGAAAAATAGTTAATGATTAGTTAATAGTTTTGGAAGAATCAACATTTAGGAATTAGCAATACCCACGCTATATTTGTTTTTGTTGAGTCTTTTAGCTCCATTAACGAGCCTTTTATCTCCGTTAATGAGGCTTTTATCTCCGTTAATGAGGCTTTTAGCTCCGTTAATGAGTCTTTTATCTCCATTAATGAGTCTTTTATCTCCGTTAACGAGTCTTTTAGCTCCGTTAATGAGTCTTTTATCTCCGTTAACGAGTCTTTTAGCTCCGTTAATGAGGCTTTTATCTCCGTTAACGAGTCTTTGAACTCCGTTAATGAGGCTTTTATCTCCGTTAATGAGTATCAGAGCTTCATTTTTTAGGTTTACCTCAGCTCTCAGCACTCAAAAGACTACGTACAGCTTGTTCTATATCGCTTTGTTTAACTAAAGACTCTCCTACTAAAACGGCACGGACACCAGCTTCAGCAACAAGAGATAAATCAGCAGGTGTATGGAGTCCAGATTCACTGACGACAGTGATATCCAAACTTTGCAAATATTGCTGACGCTGTGCTAAGAGTTGCTGTGTTATTCCTAAATCAACCGTAAAATCTTCTAGATTGCGATTGTTGATTCCTACTAAATGTAAGTCGTCAAGTTTTAGCACCCTGTCCAGTTCAGCCAAAGTATGGACTTCTACCAGTGTATTCATGCCCAAATCGTGAATCACTTTCAGAAAGTTTTGCAGTTCTTGGTCTGATAAAATAGCAGCAATCAACAAAACTGCATCTGCGCCTGCTGTCCGTGCTAGATAGATTTGATAAGGATCAATGATGAATTCTTTGCACAGTAGGGGTAATGCAACGTGCGATCGCACATTACGCAGATTATCAAAACTGCCCTGAAAAAACTTATGATCAGTGAGGACTGATAGACAAGCTGCACCAACTCGTTCATAAGCTTGAGCGATCGCTACTGGGTCAAAATCTGCCCGAATAATCCCACGGCTGGGTGATGCCTTTTTTACCTCGGCAATTAAGCTAGGTTGGTTAGGATTTTGTTGTAAAGCAGCTAAGAAATTTCGGATAGTTGGAGCCGTAATTAACTGCTGTTGCAAAGAAGCTAAAGGAAATTCCTGCTGCATTTGTGCAACTTCTTGCCTTTTATGCAACACAATCTCTTCAAGGATATGGCGAGAAGTGGTAACTTGGTTAGTCATAAAATGCTTGAGTGAATGGGGAAATAATTAATTATTCTCGTTTCCAGATTCCATCTGGGAATGCATACAATACGGTTTAGTTAAGGGCTACTGGCAAAAATTTTGGGTTTTTGAGACGCGATAAATCGCCGTCTCTACAAGTATTGGGAATGCATGGGAACGAGGCACTTTTGACAAATGACTAATGACCAATGACTAATGACTCTTCGATCTGTGTATATGCACGCACCACATTTTTAATTATTTCCAGACCGACTTCTCCCGCTAAAGTCATGATTGATTCTGGATGAAACTGAACGGCGGCGATGGGAAGTGTCTGATGTTCAATACCCATAATTACGTTGTCATCAGAAATCGCTGTCACTTTCAGTTCTTTCGGTAAATACTGCGGGAGAGCAAATAATGAGTGATATCTACCCACGGTAAAGGATTCTGGTAAATTCTTGAAGGTAACGGAATCGGAATCAGTAACGAAAATCCGTGAAGATTTCCCATGTTGAGGATAGTTGAGAACTCCCAATTGTCCATCAAAAGCTTCAACAATGCTTTGCAGCCCTAGACAAACTCCAAAAATGGGAATTTTGCGATGAAGAAGCGCCCCGACAGTCTGGGGAACCCGAAAATCACTTGGTCTACCAGGGCCAGGAGATAAAACAACTAAGTCAGGGCGTTCTGTATCGAATAGCGATTCTGAGAAACCATGACGTAATGTGGTGACGCTTGCACCAGTTTGGCGAATGTAATTAGCTAATGTATGAACAAAAGAGTCTTCATAATCTATTAGTAAGATGCGTTTGCCAGTTGCCGCACAAGGTAGGATTTTAGCTGATTTTATGGAACTGGATTCATCAATTTTGTGACTGCTTTGCTTAACACGGCGAATCGTTTCAAATAAAGCAGCAGCTTTAGTAATTGTTTCTTGTTCTTCTGCTTGGGGTATGGAGTCATAAAGGACAGTCGCCCCAACTCGCACTTCGGCGATGCAGTCTTTTAATCGGATTGTCCGCAGAATTAAGCCAGTATTTAAATTTCCATTGAAATTTAAATAACCGACTGCGCCACCATACCAACGTCGGGCGCTACGTTCGTGCTGCTCAATAAAATCTATTGCGGCTTTTTTGGGTGCGCCGGTGACTGTAACCGCCCAAGTGTGGGAAAGAAAGGCATCTAAAGCATCAAATTGCGATCGCAGTGTCCCCTCAACATGATCTACTGTATGAATTAAGTGGCTGTATAATTCAATTTGGCGACGGCCAATGACTTGTACCGAACCAGGTTCGCAGATTCGGGATTTGTCATTGCGATCGACATCAGTACACATGGTCAACTCAGCTTCATCTTTGTGGGAGTTGAGTAACTGACGAATTTGCACCGCATCATCAAGAGCATCTTGTCCCCGGCTAATAGTGCCGCTAATGGGGCAAGTTTCTACGCGCCTACCTTCAACCCGCACAAACATTTCTGGAGATGCACCAATCAGATATTCTCCACCTAAATTAAAAATAAACCCATAAGGGCTAGGATTTATTTCCTTTAAGGTGTTAAATAGTTTGCTGGGTTCTTCTTCATAGCCCTCAAAAAAGTTTTGACTAGGAACCACTTCAAATAAATCGCCTCGGCGAAAATAATCGAGCGCACCCTCAACTTTTTTGGCATACTCGCCTACTTTATGGTCAGCAGTTTGATTTGGGAGAAGATGTTTTCCGCGATAGTCTACAGACTCACCTGTTCGAGGAAGATTATTAGTGCTGCCATGCACTGTTTCAAATTCATATTCTAGACGAAATGCACGTTGCTGATAGTAGTCAACAACTATCAAGTCATCAGGCAGATAAAGCACTAAATCCCGTTGATCTTTAGGACGTTCTAGGCGTTGGGTAATTGGTTCAAACTGAAAAACTAAGTCATAACCAAATGCACCATACAATCCTAAGTGCTCGTCTTCTTGACTAGAAAAAGTATATAGAATTTCACGAATAACAGTAAATGCTGAAGGTTGTTTACTGCGTTCTTCTTCAGCAAATAGTTTTTTTGCAGGTTTAATAAAGCCGACAATATACTTCTCCTCTTGGCTAATTTTCTCAAGTTGTTCTGACTGAGATAGCTGTTCTAGAAGTAATGGTAAAAGAACTTCACCGCGTTCATTCAACGCTATCAAAGTAAAAGCATTTCCCTGTGTAGTCAATTCCAATGGTGGATTGACAAATCCGATCGCCCATCTCTTATATCTGCCTGGATATTCATAGCTGCTCCTTAGCAAACCTCCACGCTGAGAATTTAAGCGAAACAGAATATCTTCCAGGGCAATGCCCATCTTCACTTCGGTGATGGAGCGAGAAACACTTACACCACCAGGGGTTTTGTAGGAACGGGAATCAAAAATCATGGGGAATTTCTCTGAAATATTTATTAGTCAGCAGCCCTTAATCATTATTGATAACTATCTTCAAATTAAAAACAAATCTAGATAAATCTATGTCAAATTAATTCAAATTATCTAAATCTGTAGATCCGTTTATAAAGATGTAATGAAAAACTTTTTGCTTCTTATTTAAGTGTACTAGATATCAAACAGATAATACATTGAATAATTTTTCGATTAGGTGTCAATTTATTCGCTTTTTATACTGCTTTTCAAGTACATTTCCTGAGAATACTGTTTGAAATTCTTCGCCTCCCTCTAAGGTAGTAGATAATCTCACAAGTTAGTAGTGAAAAATTGTCTTGTATCAAATCTTAGTGTTCCTACCCTGCGGGAAGGCAAAGCACCTATGCATTTAAAATTCACTCCTCAATGCCACCAAAAATAATCCTAAAACTCGCGCAACAGGGATATTGCTTGCCTGTACAAAAATAAATCCACCTTGTGAACTTCAATTGCTTTTCCAATGCGTTGTAGCAGCGTTAAAGTCAATTCTCCACCCAAGTGTTCGCGGAACTCGGTTAAACCCCGGAACAGACAATGAGGATGTTCCAGTTGTGATAACTTCTCAGCTAGTTCTGGCACATACAATGTGAAACCCAACGCTGATAAAGTATTTAATATCTGTTGCCACTCTGAACAATCAAGCAGTCCGACTAAATAAGAGTAGGTGCTATCCAAAGCGATACCGATCGCAACTGCTTCGCCATGACGCAAGCGATAATTTGTCAAATGCTCTAGTTTATGAGCCGCCCAATGTCCAAAATCCAAGGGACGAGACGAACCCATTTCAAAAGGATCGCCGCTATTGGCAATATGTTCTAGGTGTAACTGGGCGCAACGATAGATAACCTGTTGCATGGTATCCATGTCTCGCTGCGCCAGGGCTGCGGTGTGAGAGTGGATAAAATCAAAAAAGTTAGCATCCTTAATCAGCGCCACTTTGACGGCTTCTGCAATCCCAGAACGCCAATCGCGATCGTCTAGAGTTGTCAAAAAGGCAGAGTCATTTATAACTGCATAAGGTGGCGCAAATGTGCCGAGAAAGTTCTTTTTACCAAAAGCATTGATGCCGTTTTTTACGCCAACCCCAGAATCATTTTGTGCTAACACCGTCGTCGGAACCCGAATCAGGCGAATTCCCCGGTGAGCAGTTGCAGCAGCATATCCTACCAAATCCAATACAGCCCCGCCCCCGATCGCTAATATGTAGGAATGGCGACATAATCCGGCTGCTTCAATCTGTTGCTGGATTTGATCTACTAAAGTGCGATCGTTTTTGGCAGCTTCTCCTCCCGAAATTATCATCGGTTCGGCTGCGATCGCTAGTATCTCTGCATAAAACTTGGTATACGCTACTAATTGCTTAACCAATTCCGGTTGATGCTGCAATATTCCTGCGTCTACTATCGCTACAACTTTCTTCGGCTTTGTCTCCCCATCCGCTGAAATAACTTGAGCTAAGGTGGGGTTTTTCAACTCAAATAAATTTTGGGTGAAGTAAACCTCGTAGTTAAAAGTAACCGAAACCCGTTGATGGATTGGTTGCAGGCTGAATCTACTTTTTTGCTTGATGTCAACTACCATATTTTTGCTGATATATCTATAAGTGCGGCACGATTCAAAGCTTGAAGGAACATTTCTACCGAGTGAGAACCATTTATCTTGACTTTATTGTTGATGATGAAGAACGGCACGCTGTTGATGTCATGTGGCCGAGCAAATATTGATTCTGCCACAAAGGATTTAACCGCAGCATCATCACTCAATTGCAGCCGTAATTCCCTAGAATCCATTTGGTAAGCTCTACCTATGGCAATCAGAACGTCAATATCTCCGATGTTCAAACCGTCTTCAAAGTAAGCTTTATAAATGGCTTCTACGACATCGTTTTTTACCTTTGCGGGTGCGAGTGCAATCAGTTGGTGGGAAAGCTTAGTATTGATAGCCAAACGGATTTTGTCAAAATTTAGCTTGACTCCAGCCGCCTTCCCGGCATATTGCGTAGAATCAAACATATATTGTAATTCTTCCGCTTTGATGCCTTTTCTATTTCGCATAAAGCTGCGAAATTCGTACCCGTCAGCAGGAACGGTATTATCGAGAATAAAGGGATGCCAGCGGATATCTACTTCTTTTTCTGCCCATTGTGCTAGTGCATCAAACAAATGCTTTTTCCCTATTCTGCACCAAGGGCAAACGGGATCGTGAAAGATGTCTATCAGCATAGCTCTTATTCTTTAAATGCTAATATTTGTGTGCATCTGTGGTTTAAAATCTCGTTGGACAGTTGTGTTTAAAGGCTGGAGAAAAGTGTTAATTTTCTCCTCAAAAAAGCTTTGAGTATTTTCAAATTCTTGAATTAATGCGTCTCTATCTTTCCTCGCCACCAGTCTCGCTAAACGGCTGTAAGTATTAGCTAAAAAGCTAATTGCATTACATCTTTCTTCTGTAGCTAGCATAATATCCACACATAATTGAGGGTTTTGGGAAAATAAACGTTTAACAATGTCAATTTCTTGACGATAGTTAGGAGTTGACATTGTTAGGCTCTGCTCTATATCAATTTTTTTATGTGCCAAGAAAACGCCAAGACTAAATCTACAGAAGTGCTGCGTTGCTTGAACAATCACCATCATTTGATCGTGTTCTTCAGGCGTGCTAACAATTAACTCTCCACCTTGACTTTTAATTAAGTCTAATAACCATTGAAATGAATCATCGTTCCGACCTAGACATATCACCACTTTTTGTCCGAAGAACGATTTGATATTTGGTCCAAACATTGGGTGTAAACCCATGACTGGGCCTGAATGGTGTTCGAGCATTGCTTGAGTTGCCTGTGTTTTAATACTCGTGATGTCACACAAAGCTGTAGCTGGGCTAAGGTATTTAGCTGCACGCTTGATAACATCAACTGTATGCTTAATGGGAACGCTTACTAAGACTAATTCTGCTTGACTCAACAGTTGATCTGCATATTCCCAATCCTCGTGTTCGAGAATGCTAACATTGTGACCTACTGTCGAAAGCTGCTCTTGAAATAATCTTCCCATCCTGCCGCGTCCACCAATGATCGTAATTTGTCTGGGACTGACATGATTTGTTGCAGATTTAGGAATCAGAGTCGCATGGCAACTCTTTAGCACACCTGCCCAAACAGACTCAGGAATACCAGCTTGAGCGAGTAGGGGAGCGACATCAGCTAGTTGTTCATCTAGAGAAGGAAGTTCTGATGCTGCTAATAATGATAGGCGATCGCTAAGTAGAGCGATCAAGCTTTGGTCAGTTTTTTTAAGCTGATCTGAATTTGTCATTTGTCATTTGTCATTAGTCATTTGTCATTAGTCCTTGAGAGACTACGCGCACACGGGGCTTGGTTTTAATTAGCCCGATATGATTGGTTTTTTCGCCCACAAGGGATGAGGTATGTACCAAAAACTCTTTATCAACAAGTGATTCCTTAGAACTTAATTCGGGCAATATATCCAAAGTTGTTGCTTCTTTGGCAAGAATATTAGAAAATAGTTCTTCATATCGATCTAGCGCTTGCTCAAAGGAATAGTTTTCTACCGCAAACTTTCTTCCTTTGCGGCCTAATTGCGCTGCTAATTCCGGCTGATTATATAAATCTAATACCGCACTTGCTAAAGCATCTGCGGACTCTGGCTCAACAATAATACCGCCGCCACTTTCTTTGATAGCTTTAGCAGCAGTCCCAGTGGCGGGAACTGAACCAACAATTGGGCGACCACTGGCTAACAGCAGTGGTATTTTAGAAGGCATATTGAAGGAAATCACATTGCTCTTTTGGACAATCAACCCGACATCTGCGGCTGCTAACATTTGCGGTAGTTTTTCTCGCGGTTGCAACGGTAGCAGCAAAACGTTATCTGCTCCACAAGCAAGACAATGTTTTTGCAACCTTTCCAGAGCTTGGGATTCGCCTGCGATCGCAAAGACAATATCATTAATATGACGCAACCGAGCTGCTGCTTCTATTACTGTCTCCAAACCTTGCGTCAGAGCAATATTACCTGAATAAAGCACTACAAATTTACCATCGAGTAGATGGGTAGCTCTCCAGGAATTTTTCTCCTGCGGTAAAGGGCGGATAAAATTTAGATTCACCCAATTTGGAATGCAGGCAATTTTATTAGCCGGTACACCTTTATTTATTAAATTATCTACAAAGCCATCAGCAATTACGCTAATGGTATGTGCAGTTCGGTAGGCAAATTTCTCTAAAGTTTCCAGAGCTTGAATCATCAACTTATTTTTAATCAGCCCAACACGCACAGCAGCTTCCGGGAGGATATCTTGCACATTCAGCACTACTGGGCAGTTATATAGCCAAGCTATTAAGGTTGCAGGTAAACAAACTAGTAGCGGCGGCACTGTTAAGAGAATTACATCAGGTCGTTCGCCCTTGAGAGCTTGTGGCAAACTCGTAAAAACAAAGCTCAACTCTAGCAGTAGCCTGTCCACAAGGTTAGGTTTAGACTTAATCCGCAGGTAACTACGTTGAATGGTGACACCATTTTTTTGTTCAGTAACATATAACTTACCCCGATAGCGATCGTAAATCTGACGCTGAGGGTAGTTAGGCATACCTGTGATTACCCGCACTTGGTGCCCTCGCTTTACCAGCCCTTCTGCTAGTTCAGTCATCAAAGGTGCAATACCAATTGGCTCTGGATAATAATTGTATGAATAAATCAGAATGTGCATGAGCTATTAATGTCCTGAAAGCACCTTGATAATGTTGGCTTTGTTGTGCAATTTTGATCTCCCTTGTTCTGAAAATTTCGTAGGGGAGCCAGTAGGGTGTGTTACCGTCGAGAGTACGGCACCGAAATTATTAAGATGGTGCGTTAGCCAAGGGCATAACGCACCCTACGAAACTGTTACTCAAGCATTAGAATTCAGCACTGTTTTTGCAGTTCCTTCTCTAAACTGAAGACTGGCTTTTGTTGCCCACGTTTCCGCAATGTGACGGTAGCAGCCCCAAGTCCTAGCAATGCTAAACCCAATGCTGAACTAGGTTCAGGCACTTGCTTTCTGCCCTCTACGTTTAACACTTGGACGCGACCTTGGAAGAAATCGCCTACATAAAGCTTGCCATCTTTATAGCTTGTGCCACCCGTCCAGTTAAATGTGCCTGGTGTCAGGTCGAGTGGACTGCCAAAGGGTGGCTCACCTAGTTGAGGAGGTGGTGCTGCCGCAGGTTTACCAAATGCCGTCAGGAAGTTACCGTTTTTATCGAATACTTGAACGCGACTGTTGATAGAATCAGCCACATAAATATTCTCAAACTCATCTACTTCTAAGCCGATGGGCTGATTAAACTCCCCATCTCCACTGCCTTGTTTGCCAAATGTGAACAGAGAATTACCTTCAGGATCGAGTACTTGGACACGGTTGTTAAACTGGTCACTAACATAAAAATTGCCGCTAACCGGGGAAATTCTTAAACCTGCTGGCCCTTGAAACTGTCCAGGTTGAGTGCCAGAAGTGCCAATGCTACCAATTAGTTCGCCGCTCTTAGTATATTTATTGATTTTATCGCCGCTAAAATCACCGATATACACATTGCCTGCTTTGTCAAATGTGACACCAGATGGGCCAAAGAAAGCTCTACCTGGTATTAGACCGCCAAACTCACCAAATGAGTTAATAAACTTACCCTGGGGATCAAAGACATTAACGCGGTTGTTGAAAACATCACCTACATAGAGATTCCCAGTCTGCGGATCGATTTCTAGAGCCGATGGTTCGTCAAATTGTCCAGGCCCTTTACCGCCCTCACCGATCGCTCCAATATAATTACCTTTAGGGTCGAATACTTCAACCTTATTACCGATATTTGGGTTAAAAGTGCCGTCTGGGTTAAGACCGCGACCATTACTTATTAGAGTATTCCCGGAGCCATCCACTGTTATGCCTTGGGGAACAAAGAGCTGCCCAGGGCCAAAGCCAGGACTGCCGATACTTCTGTCGTAGGTTAACGTTACAGCCTTGGCTTGGGCAGTTGTTGCCAACACCGTGAATCCGGCACCGAGAATGCCGATTGATAAATTTTTGACTAATCCCATGAATTTTAAGTCCTGGTTGTATGAGTTATACTCGTTCCTAGACTAATTTCGTTCCCAGTCCCAGTTTGGGAACCCTGAAATTTGGGCTGCTGCCTCTTGTTTGAAATGCAACTTTCTGTGTGAGGCAGCAGCCTATTCTGTAAACATTCCCTGACAGAGCCAGGTCAAGAGGAATTAGACAGTCTCTGCTTTGGCTAGCAACTCTTCACCCAACTTTTCTTGGCGTTTGCGCTTGCCGTAAGCAGCAGTTGCGCCTACACCAGCAAGTGCTAACAAGCCGACTACTGAACCAGGTTCGGGGATTTTTTCTGTAACGATACCATCCACTCGAACAACCTCCCCTAGTTGTGGACCGACTCCGCGATTGGTAATATAAATCTTGCCGTCAGGGCCAATATCAATTCCATCAGCTGAATCTAGCCCTTCACCTGCTGCAACGAGTGTTGTGCGAGTACCGTCAGAAGCAACTTGGATGAGAGAACCAGGTAGATTTGTGATGTCACCCCCTAACTGGGAGGTGTCGCTAAACTGTAAGACTAGCAAATTGCCATTTTCATCAAAGGTTAGGTCTGTGATGTGCGTAAAGCCATCTAGAAAAACTTCTGGTTTTTGATCTTCGCCAATGCGGAAGATCCGCGATTTACCATCTGGATAAGGAAAACCCGTATATTCACCAACGTATAAAGCTCCATCGGGGCCAATTGTGCCACCTGTGGGTACTGCTTGAATTGCGATTTTTCCTCCTGGAAGCTCATCTAATAGTCCAGGAGGGACTTGTAATCCTGGTGGCAAATCTGACTTACTAATGATGTTCTTAGGAATTGCGATCGCCTCTGACTCACTTCCATCAAGTTTAATTTTGTAAGCAGTGTTCCCACCCCCGTCAACGACATAAGCACTATCGCCACTAACAGTCAGGTCATAGGGATTGGTAACTATATCGCCACTGTCTGGATTTTTGGTGATTTCATACTTGGCAAAGTCAAAAATACTGTTGAGAGATCCCGTATTCAAGTCAACTTTGTACAGTTGTGCTAAAAGCGGTGTATTCAAAACTTTATCGGGTGTTGATGGCGGGAAAGTAGCAAGTTGCTTTGGTGGGATAGGGAATTTAGAACCAAGGTTAAGTGTTTCTAAATCGCGGTTTCCTGGATAACCAGCAAATCCAGTCAGAAGATAAGCATTCCCTAGAGAATCAAATTGTATGTCTTGAATACCAGCACCTTGGTTGCCACTGGGTTGTTCTGCTAAAGACTGAAAGTTTTTAAGTATACGCTGTTTGGTGCCGTCTGGTGCAACTTTGACCAGTGAACCACTATTACCAGCACAGATAGGTTGAAACAGCGTACTCGGAGATGGTTGGCAATTTCCATTTCCTCCGATACCTGGCTCTGCTACGTAGAGACTGCCGTCAGGGCCAAAGCTAACACCCCGTGCATTACTGATTCCATCGACAATAGTCGTTAGTGTTGCAGCTTGTGCAGATGGTGTTCCACAAATAGCAGCAAAACAAAATGTAAGAGATGTAAGAGCAAATGACTTGAGTTTCATACCTTTGGAGATTGAGAGTTAAATAATTTGTTTGTGGAAACTTTTATGGTTTTAAAGACAATGCCCTGGTTGAGAGGCACTGATATTGGTTTGAAACTCTTTACCTGAGCGATACAACTCTATCTATGAGTGGTTGGGTAACTCTCTTCTTGTGCAACCAAGCAACGCCTAAGACACCGATCGCTAATATGCCTAAAGCAGAATCAGGTTCAGGAACAGACTTGGTATTTTCAATTCTGAGAACTTGTCCAACTCCTGAGCGATCGCCGCGGTTTGTGACGTATACTGCACCATCAGAACCAATAGTCAGAGCGCTAGGTGACTCTAATCCATTCCCACTCAGAAGAGTTGTGCGTGTGCCATCGGTAGCTATTTTGATTACAGAACCATCAAAATTACCCTTCCAGGCTGACTGATTGGCGTACTGCAAAGCATATAAATTGCCCGCGGTATCAAATTCTAAGTCTGTGAGTTGGGTAAAACCATCGGCAAAGATTGTTGCCAAACCATCAGCACCAACTCGATAGATTTTTGCACCACCTTCAGGAAACGGAAAACCAGTAAATTGGCTGACGTAATAAGCACCATCAGGCCCTTTTGCCACACTTGAAGGTACTGGTTGAGTTGCAAACTGCGATCGCACCTCTTCACCTTGAGATGGTACTTGCGCCGGTTCATTGGATGGTGTACCAGAAGGTGGAAAGACTGGATTAGTCAATATGTCTTGGGGAAACGCAACTATCGCCTGCAAATTACTGCCATCAGCATTAACACTGAGTAAGTCATTTGCGCCTGCATCAACTGCAACGAACTTATTGCCATCTATTACAAAAGCCAAGGGATTGCTACCGATATCACCACCATCGGGATTGTTGGCGAGTTCATAGTTAGCTATATCAGCAACACTCGTCCAGGAATTGGTATTAAAATCGGGAGCAATAATTTTACCGAGGTCAGTGTTACCCAAATTGCGATCGCGAAAGGCTGGATTAGCCCCATACCCAATCAGAACATAAGGTTTACCTTTAGCATCAAATTGGATATCACGAGGCCCACCGGCTCCAGTTCCATCTGGTAATGCTAAAGAAGGAAGTCCTGTAAGTATCCGCTTAGTCTTGCCATTCTCTATTTTGGTAACTGCACCACTTGTGCCATAGCATAAAGAATCGCCTTGACCACTTGCTGGTGGAACACAAGCCCCACTTCCCCCGATTCCCGCCTCTGTAACATAGAGATTCCCATCAGGGTCAAAGCTCAGACCACTGGCATTATATAAACCGTCGGCGATTACCGAAAATGATGCAGCTGACGCAACTTTCATTCCCGAAAAAGCGGCAACACAAAAAGTGAGGAAAGTAATAGTAAGTTGTTTGAGTTTCATGTGTTGCAATGTTGCTTCTTGGCCCCTTAACTAGTTACTAGCCGCTAGTGGCTCTGGAGTTTTTGGTAGATAGCTCATTCCCCGATCAAATGATTTGAGATTGCCAGCTTTAGCTTCGAGTAAGCGTTTGATGTTCATACTCTCAGCGCCAAAGTCTTCAATTTGAAGTTTGCCGTGGCTAACAGTTCCATCTGTTTTCCAGAATGTGATTCGATGCAGGATGAAGCCAGAGGCTTCTGGATCAGCGAAAGCATAAGCGGTTGGGATAAGTAGCGCTACAGAGCGCTGATAATATTCGTAGTCTGGATAAAAGTGTTCCTGTTCAAGCAAGTAGTATTTACTCAGACTATGAACCCGTACAGAAACTTTTACCTTCTGGTCATATTCATCTTTAAATTCACCTGATTCAGAAGTAATATCACCATTTGGTCGCAATAAATGTGCCCACTCATCTATATTTCGTAAGTCCTTTAAATATTCAATACCGATTTCAATTGGGGCATCAACAT
Source organism: Nostoc sp. ChiQUE02 (assembly GCF_034531305.2). Lineage (NCBI taxonomy): Bacteria > Bacillati > Cyanobacteriota > Cyanophyceae > Nostocales > Nostocaceae > Nostoc > Nostoc sp. ChiQUE02. The sequence continues at coordinate 32,760 of NZ_JAVRBN020000034.1, read as the reverse complement.
AAATGGTGTCAGTATCGATAAAGTGGCGTCCTTTGGCTGCTGCGGTCAGACCAGCCTTGCGTTCCAAATTACCTTTGAGAGAACGACATTCAGAAGTGTGTACTGTGTGAATTCCTTGCATAATCATCTGAGTCTGCCGTTTCGGATCGACAAAACTCAACCAATGAAAGTACACACCTTTTTCATCTGTCCCCGGCTCGATGTAGTCGGTGGGAAATAACAAAACAGGGTAAACCTGAAAATATTTCTGATACTCTAATCCACAGTGCCACTCAATGCCATAAAACAGCGGATTTTCTAGTTTCTTAACGTGGTAATAAAGATTTTTGTGATAACCAGATGCACTTCCGAGCCAGGTATCTTCGTCAATTTGCTCTTTCATCCGGCTATAAAGTGTCCATTCGTCTAAGTTCTTTAAACTACAAAGGTAGTTAAAAGCGCTCTCTGGTGAAGTAGCAATATAAGCTGATGTTGCAAAGGTATTTTTTTCCACTTCTCACTCCTGAAGATAATAATAATTAAGCTGCGATCGCTTTAGTTTTTCGCTTAACGCTCTGAATCCGATCTTCTGCTAATCGTTTGGCAGCATCGTTAGTAGTAATTCCCTGCTGTTTTGCAATATCAAAAATTGCTAATAGGGTGTCATAAATGTTATGCACTTGCTTGAAAGCTTTTTCTTCGTCATAGCCAATCATTTCGTTATAAACATTGATTAGCCCTCCAGCATTAATTACATAATCAGGGCTGTAAAGAATCCCTTTTTTGGTAAGCATTTGGCTATGTAGTTGCTCATTTTCCAATTGATTATTAGCTGCACCAGCAATAATTGAAGCTTTTAGGAAAGGAATTGTATGGCTATTAAGAATTCCTCCTAAAGCGCAAGGAGCAAAAATATCTACATCAAGAGCATAAATTTCGGCTGGTTCTACAACAGTTGCACCAAAAAGCCGTTTTATCTCTTCTGCTTTTGCTGGATCTACATCGCTAACAAAAAGCTTGACATCATGCTCATGTAAGTGCCGACAAAGATTTTTACCTACATTTCCTAGACCTTGAACTGCAACTTTCATACCATCAAGTCTTTTGCTCTGCCAGCGAGACTCTACAGCGGCTTTAATTCCGAGAAAAACTCCTAATGATGTTATGGGAGCAGGCCCACCAGATTTTTCTGATACGCCAACAACATGTTTAGTTTCTTGACTAATTGTTCGGACATCGCCAGGGGTAATATTGACATCTTGTCCAGTAATAAAACGTCCATTTAGGCTATCAACAAAACGTCCATAAGCTCTCAATAGATCGTCTGTTTTATTTTCAGGATTAGCGATAATGACTGCTTTGCCGCCACCAGCCGGAATGTTGGCACAGGCAGCTTTATAAGTCATGCCACGACTGAGACGAAGTGCATCTTTTAAAGCAGCTTCTTCATTGACATAAGGAAAGAGTCTTGTCGCTCCCATTGCTGGGCCCAAGCTCGTGTCATGGATGGCAATAATTGCCTTAATTTCGGGATTTTTACCATGACAAAAGAGAACTTGTTCGTGACCCATTTCTCTAACAGTTTCAAATAGCAGCATCTTCACCTCTTGAGATTGTTTGGGATTGGTTAGAGAAAGTAATGAACATTACAAAATGTAAATATATAGACACAAAACTACTCTCGAATATTAAGATTAGATGGAGCTAACATAAAGACTTAAATTTCAGAAATCAAAAATTTGAAATTCCAGCTATGTGAGTATAGTTTTTGACTGGAATAAAGTTTTTGCTGCTTCTAAATTTATCCTTTATCTTTTGCTGAATGGACTAATCCAAACTGCGTTGTCAATTCCGCTTTATTGGAGTGTCTTAGTGTCTATAAAAACTGAATGAGATTGCCAGCTTTTAAAATCAAACCATTGGAAATGAAACTTGCTTGGCTGAATTTTTAGCCGGACTTGATTTAATTCCTTGTGCAGCCAAACTTTTATTACGTGCACCAGAGGGTGCTGGGCGATCGGCATCAATCACTACATCAATGAGAAAGGGAACAGTTGATGCGATCGCTTGTTCTAATGCAGCTTCAATATCCGACTCTCTGACGACTACGATCGCTTCTGCTCCCATACCACGAGCAATCATGGCAAAGTTTGTGGGTGGAATTGTTGCATCTGCGCCCTTTAATCCCAAGATTTTCATCCCTTGATGGCACATGTTGTAACGCGCATCGTTGAGTACAATCCAGATGGCGGGAATTTTGTATTTCACGGCTGTGCTGATTTCGTTATTCATCAGCATTGCTCCATCACCGACAATCCCTACAGCCTTGCTATTGCTTGCTAGTGCTGCACCCAACACTCCTGTGACAGCGTGACCCATTGCGCCAACTCCGGTGCTGACTCGGTAACGATTGGCTTCGGAAAATTGGAGTAGGTGAGTTGACCAAGTAAACGAGTTACCACACTCCGCCATTACTATCGCATCGCTATCTTCAACAATTATCTTTTGAATTGCTGCCATCAAGACTTCTGGCCGCACTGGATAATCTACCTCTGGTGCAGGTTCAATTGCTTTGTGTTCTGGATGAGGTAGCGGCATTGTAGACTCAAGAGCATCTGGTAATTGCTGCAACAACTCTTGTACAAAAGCTTTGATATCAGACCGAACTGCGAAAGTTTCAACGTGTGGATAGGCCACACCTGGCACTTCGGGATCAATATCTACATGGACAAAACCTGCTTTTGGAACTAGCGCCGAACTCCAGAAAGAAGTCGGTTCACCAAGGCGGGTTCCTAATACGAGTGTGCGTAGTGGAGGTTGCTGTTCCATATAAGTTAAGACAGAAGCATGACCACCTAAACCTGTGACACCCACAAACTGGGGATGATCTTCAGGGAAGATACCTTTACCACGGGGTGAGCACATGACGGCTGCTCCGGTTTTTTCAGCGAGTTCAATGATTTCCTCTGCTGCATCACGTGCACCGAAACCAACCCAGATGGCAAAGGGGCCAGATGATAATAACTCTACAGATTTAGCGATCGCTTCTTTTGAAGCAGTCATCGGAAACGGAGAAATATCTAGTTGGGGTAAAGCTATATTCTCAACGAAACTTGTCTGCACACTGGTGGGAATACTCAAATGGGCAACAAATCCGCCTGGTTGCGCCATAGCCAAAGCCAGTTTACGAAAAATCTGCGGTAGTTGAGCCGCAGATTCAATAGTGATTGCATAGTTGAATAGTGCTCCTGGGGTAAAAATTCCTCCACTGGGCAATGTATAAGTGCTGGTTTCTTGAATTGCCCAACGTCCACGCTGCGGTGCTGATGTGCAAGCCGACAGCAAAATCACCTTTGCACCTTCACCACGAGCCGCAAACAATCCGGTGAGGGCGTTGGTGATCCCCGGCCCTGCTGTGGTAAAAACTACAGTAGGTCGATTATTTGCAAAGTAAGCTTCGGTCGCTGCAAATGCTGCTCCTGCTTCATGGCGGAAGTTCAACACCTCTATGCTGCTGTTGGATAGCGCACCCCAAAGGCTTGCCATTGCACCACCTGCGACACCAAAAGCGTAGCTTACTCCCAAATTTACCAACATCTGAGCGATCGCATCGGCAACTGAGAGCGTTGGGGTTGTTTGGTCGTTTAAAAAAGGCTGAATTCCCCCATTTTTCTCCGATTCATCAAGCTGACGGGAGTCAGACACAGATTCTACGTAGCTGTTTGCTGGAAGTTCTTTGTATGGCTCAGTGATGATTGGAGGAGAGTTTGAACCAGTATAGTTTTGACTCATGGTTTCACGTAATTACATTCAAGTTAGACAAAGGCTTTTTAGTTTACAATCACAGCTCTAGAAATATTTAATACAAACAACTCTGTTGTTTACTACAGCTATGACCAAGCTAGGTCGACAGTAGAAATGGTTGATCGCTGCTGGTTGATGCTTGTGAGCGCAGTACCAAAAAATTTTTACCAAAAGCATACAACAGTTGAGGCTGTGCTTCTTGAAACCAGAATAAAGGAGAGGAAGACTGTTGTGCAATCAAAAATCTTTTGATGGAGGTGACAAATTTTTCGCTTCTATGGTGATGACTACAGTACTTAAGTAAGTTGGCGGGGAAAAACTAAATCATGCAGAGGTGTATAAACTAGCAATTAACCTGGATTCAAACACATCTTATAAATTTTACAAAGCTTAATATAGTTAAGTTTAATTGCACCGCTCTACTTACTAAACCGCCTCTAAAGGTTCTTAACTTGCGATCGTTACTATGATAAAAACCTAATTTGCAATGAAAAATCTTTTGATATGGGTGTCAATTCTTTCGTTTTTATCGTGATTGCGACATTTCTAACTTAGTCACTCTAAAAAGTTTATATCTTGCGTAGGCGTAGCCCGCCGTAGGCATCGCAGAAGCAGCACATTACCAAATTTACAATAGAAAATATTTTGATATGGGTGTCAATTCTTTTGCTTTAGGGCTTACGCATTAAAAACCTGAAACCTAGATACCCTAACCCACGCCACTTGCTACAACATCAGGAACCTTAAGAGCCAACTTTTTAAGCGGATTGGGGGATCTCTTTTGCATAAATACTACGAGTCTCCCAGCGTCATCCCGAAAGAGTTAACAGTCCAGAAAAAAGCTTGATTTTTGATTATTGACTCTTGAACTCGTCGTCACAAATTATCCGAATTAAAGAGGATGAGCCAAACTACAATAGTTTGGTGGTCTTTATACTGGCAGCAAAAACTCTTTGAGTCAATTATTTGTAACAAGAATGACATACTTTCTTAATTTTTTTTCTTTCCTTTGGGAGATGACTAAATACTAACTATGTAATTTCATGATAAGATTCATTGTTTTTCAGCTATATTTTAGCAAAATCTACGTAAATAACAAAAATACTAGTTATTTAAAGCACATTTATATAGTTTTATACTTAGAAAAATGTAGTTTTTATAATACTAATGTATTCCTTACGACAGATGACTAAGCATCTTCTTCTATAGTTAGATCCCTGAGTGACTAAGTTAAGATAAATTAAGAAAATAAATTGATGAGTCAAATTTATTGATTTAAGCCAAGCCCAACACTGCAAATTCATTTATGTTGAGATCAAACGACTTTACATGAGTAGTTCGCCAAAGTCCTTGATCGGAAAAGGTTAAAGGATAAATTTTTTATCCTTTAACCTTTTCCGAGTCGAAACCCAGCAATATTAGGTTGGTGAACCATTAGTTAGCTCTGGTGCATGACTAGTTGAAATGTAAAATATTTTTTCTACTTATAGATTCAGAGTTTGAGACTCTAATCTAATAAAGTATATTGACCAATCTGAATTTGATTTGTCTAAGTTTTGTGCTGCTATAAAAAGCTGTCTAAGTCAATAATAAATAAAATTTGAATATTTACTCGTTTTAGGAAAATTGGGTTCAATAATTCATTTTTTCTTGGTATGATAACTTTTGTTAAGAATGTTAGTAAGATTTTTTGATGACTAACTAATTTTATTTTTTAACAGCCTAACGGTGCACCAAAAATTTTAGTTAGTTATGACTATTAGCTCATTAATGGCTATGGTGCTGATTGATTACCAGGAGGAAGTAGGAATATGAATTCTGGAGACTATACATTACCTAGATCAAACAATCAATGGGCACTACAACCAGAAGTAGAGATGAAGTTTGCTCACTTCCTAATCAATCATGCTGTAGATGCTGCCTTCTGTTTAGGAGCAAACGCGCAGTTTCTTTATGTCAACGATGCCACTTGCCTGATGACTGAGTATTCCCGTGAGGAATTACTTTCCATGAGGCTGCATGATATAGACGTAGATTTTTCTCTACACAATTGGTCAGATATTAGCTTACAAGGTTCCCTTACCTTTAAATCTCGCTATCGGACAAAAGGAGGTCGAATATTTCTGGTAGAAATATTCATTAGCTATGTAAAACAACAAGATATGGAATTTGGCTGTGCCTTTGCTCGTGAGATAAGCAATGAAATAGTAGAATTGAGCGTGCAAAAGTGGACTGATGAATTAAGGGATGCCAAAGACAATTTGCAACAGGAATTTTCTCAACTCAAGGCAAAAGAAGTAGAATTAGAAACATCTCTTTCTTTACTTCGTTCTACTCTCGAATCTACTGCCATTGGTATTGTTGCAGTTAACTTTGAGGGAGATATTCTGAGCTTGAATCAGAAATTTGTGGATATGTGGCAGATCCCGGAGTCCCTAATACTATCTAAGAAATGTCCTCGATGCAAAACCTTTTTTGAGAACCAACTTAAAGATCCACAAGCCTTTAGTCGCCTGATTTGGGAAGTGTCTAGCCAATCTGATTTTGAGAGCTACGATATTCTGGAGTTGAAAGATGGGAGAGTTTTTGCACACTACTCTAAACCTCAGTGGCTCGAAGGCAAAATTATTGGTAGAGTGTGGAGTATTTGGGACATTACTGAATCGAAACAGACTGAAGAAGCATTACGGCTGAACGCAGCTAGATTTCGGACTTTAGCAGAAACGACAGATGCCAGCACTTTTCTGATTCAAGGCACGCGGCTTTGCTACATAAATCCAGCAGTAGAGCAACTCACTGGCTATACAAAAGAGGAACTGCTAACAGGTTTTGATCTCCGCCGACTAATTAAGAGCAAAAAACCCAGGCAGATCCGAAAACAGGATGAAGCAGCTAACTTTGAATACCAAGAGATGAATATTCTGACAAAAAACGGCACGGAGCGCTGGCTAGCTTGCGCGGTTGTAATGTTAGATGGAGTTTTGGATTTTGGTGGAAAACCAGTAGAAATGATTGCAGGGATCGATATTACCGATTATAAATATGCAGAATTAGGTCTTAATCAAGCTTTAGAACAAGCAAAACAACTTAGCGAACTTAGAGCGCGTTTTCTGTCTATGGTTTGCCATCAATTCCGAACTCCGCTGAATATTGTTTCATTTTCTAATAGCTTACTCAAGGAAGAAGTAGACAAACGTACACAGAAAAAAATCCAACCATTACTCGATCACATTCAAAAAGCCACCGAACAACTCAGCCAAATGTTGGATGATATTTTGTTCTTCTCTAAGGCAGAATCAGCAAAAATCAATTGTGAACCTAAACCGCTTGAGTTAGTTCAGTTTTGTAATGATTTAGTTGCACAAATGCAGATGAGTATTAGCCAAATTCCGATTAATTTTGTAAGTCAAGATAACTCTCTTACAGTCTGCATAGATAAAAAATTGTTAGAGCCTATTTTGAAGAATTTGCTTGACAATGCAATTAAGTATTCTCCCTCGAAAAGTGCAATTAATTTAGAATTATCTTGCAAAAATGATAAATTAATTTTCCAGGTCAAAGATAGGGGGATCGGTATTTCAATAGTAGATCAACAACGAATATTTGAGCCATTTTACCGTGGTAGTAATATTGATCATATACCTGGTACTGGACTAGGACTATCGATTCTTAAAACCCTTGTAGATTTACATCACGGTCAAGTCTCTGTAGAAAGTCAACTTGGTGTGGGCACTACGTTTACTGTGATGTTGCCATTAATCAAATCAGAGTTTAGCAGTTCCGAGTTATAAGTGTTGAAATGAAGATAGTTGTTAATTAATAACTTAACAATCAAAACTCTCAGAACGAAGTAATTAATCTCATGCCTATTTACATACTCACCAAAGAGTCTAGTAAGCAACTTCTACAAAAAGTTATGGTAATAAAAAATGATGTACGAATCGCCAAATAAAATTCTCGTCATTGAAGATGATAACGTTACCCGCAATCTTTATTTAAAAGGTCTTGAGGCTAAAGGTTTTGATACCATAGGTGCTGATAATGGTCTTGCTGGTATCCAACAAGCACAAGAGCGTATACCCGACTTAGTGATTTGCGATATCACGATGCCCGATATGGATGGTTATAGCGTTTTAACTACGCTACGCCAAGATCCTCTTACAGCAATTATTCCCTTCATTTTTCTGACTGGCAGTAGTACCAGAGCAGATGTTCGCAAAGCTATGGAATTGGGAGCAGACGACTATCTTACCAAACCCTCTACACTAGACGAATTGCTCAGAGCGATCGCTATTCGCTTGGAAAAGCAAGCTACTCTCCAATACTGGTGCGCTATGAAGTTTGAGAAAGCTCCAAAATCAGTATTTACAGATAATACTACAGCGATCGCTCAAGGTATTGCCGTAGCCTCTGATAGAGAAGCTCCTGATAGAGAAGCCAACATTCCTTCTAAGTCAATCTTTCCCTACATTCCCCAATTAAAAGAAGTTTTCGACTTTATCGAAGCCCATTATCATCAAGGAATTACTTTGTGCGATGTGGCTCTTGCTGTTGGTTACTCACCCGCTTACTTAACTAACCGAGTAGCAAGGCAGACAGGAGAAACTGTAAACTGCTGGATTGTCAAACGCCGGATGGCGGGAGCGCGTTTTTTACTCCAAAATAATAATCAGACAGTCGAGAAGATAGCGAAAGCATTGGGCTATCAGGATGTGTCTCATTTCTCCCGCCAGTTTCGCCAACATCACGGTTTACCTCCCCAGGCTTGGCGCAAAGAACATCAGCTTGTATCGCAAAAACAGGTGAGACTTTGGTGAAAGTAGATTTACAGCAATTTTCATTTAGATTACGACTGAGATGGAGAGTAGGGAATGGGGAATGGCGAGTAGTGTATCAACAAGAAAAGTAGTATTCCTTCTGCCTCCTGCCTCCTGCCTGCTTCATACAAATAGTTGCGTAAACTCATATATTAAATCCACTCTACCCTTACGTAACATGGCTGGATCTAATCTTTCAGTAGTGTTGCAAGTCATCAAGACAACTAACCGTTGCTGCATCTGAATACCAGAGTCATCAATTACACTCTGATACAAAGTGCCATCCAGCAAACTCAGAATGTGTTCAGTTTTGTTATTGTATTGCGCTACCTCCGAAGCACGATTTTGCGCTAGATTATCAGCTTCGTTAATAACGATACAAATACGCTCTATGTAAGTTGGTGGGACAAAATTAGCGATCGCATCATGATCTAAAATAAAAATTACATACCCTAAAGGTACAAGAATTTCTTTTGCTACTGCCTGTGTCCAGACTGTTTTACCTGTACCTGGTTGCCCATGTACAACAACCGCTAACTGGTTTTGATTCAGAATCGCTTGCTGTACAGAATCAGTAAAGTTTTGGATATCTGCGGGAAATGTCCGAATACTAAATTGACTATGAACTTTGCCTACACGACTCTGATATCCACTTAGCATAACTGCTAAGTCGTAAGTCGCTTTGTTAATTAGTGGCGCGAGATTTTTCGCCATTAAACTATATTGTCGTCGCCCGCGATCGTAGGGGTCAATTTGCAACCAAACGTCATACTTCGACCAGTAAGCATAAACAGTATTGATAACGTCTAAGCGTTCCCAGCTAACAAATCTATCTATAGGAAAATAAAAATCTCTTTCTGAGTAATACTGGGTAATAATGTCGGGTTTACCCAACACACCTAAAACTCGCAGTACAGTAATTTCTTGCAGTCGGTTAAGAACATAATCAATAGGAATGCTACTACGACTGACAAATTGAACTATAGGCGTTTCCGTACTCAAAACATCTTTGTAGCGATGATCTGGTGATTGAGGATCTGGCGTGATGTAATTCCAAAACTTTTCAACTTCGTAGCGGGTATTATCAGATACAACATTTAATAAATTAGCCCACCAAGCATAATTATTACGTCCCAAAATATCAGCAACATTACTCGCTAAATTCAAACTTTTTTGAGTTAATTCACGGGAGTCGCTGTACAACAGTTGCCACAAAAAACCCCAGTCTAATTCTCGGTTAAACGGTCGCCAACCGCTAGCAAGTAAGCTTTGCCGGCTATTATTTGTAGGAGCGCCTTCATTGCTTCTAAAATAGTCAAAATCCATATTTATTAGTTATGCAGCGTTAATCGAGTTATTTTGTGTGAAGTAGGAGATTTTGAAAAATTTTTCTTTTAATATCAACTAATTGTGTACAAGTGATAATTTTATTTCCACCGTGCTGTACTGGCTAGGAAGTCTTTTTAATCTAACGCACCTCTTATGTATTACACTATAATACGCAAAAACTACTTGTGTCAACTTTTTTGAGAAAGCAATTGGTAAGTGGGAGTTTACTTTTAGCTATTGATGTACCTGCGTCACTTATCCATCTCCAGATGAGGACTAATATCACGTCCGTTCAATTGCCTATAAGATAAAGCAGATAACCCCATTGTGGACTGGGGCTATTTCATTCTTGGCATAACTCGCCCGAAAATAAATTTCCGGGCTAATAGTCCAAGTAGGTTAAAACAGACTCAAAAGCTTAGAGTTTGTTTGACAAAGCTTTGGTGTACACACATCTCTGTACAAACCCAAAATCGTTGAAAATCCTCCTAAATCCCCATTAAAAAGGGGGACTTTGAGATGTTTTCGCCTCCCTTTTTTATAGGGGGATCAAAAGCTTATGGAGCAATATTAGAAAACTTGTGTGTACACCGGAGTTTAAAAAGGAGAGAACAACCTTCTCAAAGCCCTCCAATTTATCCGAGGATTTAAAGTTTGTGATACATCAGGCACTACTTTTCAAATATCCTCTAAGCCCTAACCCAAGTGTATTGCATTATCCATTACAAATTATATTCATCAAGTTGAGTATTTGCCATTAATTTCTATGTAACCCTCTGAAAGATCGCAACCCCATACAGTTGCAGAAGCTTCGCCGATATTGAGGTTAACATGAATATCTACTTTATCTTTGGACATAATTTGTCGCAACTGTTCCAAATTAACATCAGTTAAGCTATTAGGATAAACTTTGACATCATCAAAACTAATAACAACTCGTTCTGGATTTATCTGCTGTTCATTTTCGCATTTACCTATAGCCATAGCAACTCGTCCCCAATTCGGATCTGCTCCATAGACGGCGGTTTTTACTAATGGTGAATTCACAATTGCTTTAGCTACTGTTTTAGCTTGTACATAGTTAATTGCCGAAGCTACAGTCACCTCAATAATTTTGGTAGCACCTTCTGCATCTCGTGCAATTTTCAGCACCAATTCTTGTGCAACTTCTTGGAATGCACTAGCAAAATCTAGTTCTGAAACTTCACCTGCTAAACCATTAGCTAGAATCACGGCGGAGTCACTGGTAGAAGTGTCAGTGTCTACACTCAGGCAGTTAAAGGTTTTATCTATAGTAGAGCGAAAGATAGAACGAAGGCTATTTGCAGAGATTGCAGCATCAGTAAAAAAGAAAGTTAGGAGGGTAGCCATATTAGGTTCAATCATGCCGACACCTTTGGCGATTCCTACTAGCTTGGCATTTCCTATTTGCCGTGTAGCTAGTTTCGGTACTGTATCGGTGGTCATAATACCACGGGCTGCGGCATGAAAATCAGCAGCAGTCAATTTTTCCCCCAATCCTAATAAACCTGCCCGGATTTTTTCAATTGGGTAACGTCTGCCAATTACACCTGTAGAAGCTATCACAATATTATGTGCAGCAATTCCAGTTTCAGTTGCGACTAATTGCAGAACCTCTTGGGCATCAGCAATACCCACAGAACCATTGGCTACATTTGCATTTTTAGAGATAACGACAATTCCTTGTGCTTGTGAATCTTTTAAATTCTCGCGGCTAATAGTAACACTCGGCCCGGCAAAAAGACTTTGAGTGAACACTCCATCAGCAACACAAGGAACTGATGATTTTATAAAGACAAAATCATCAGTTGTATCTCGTATTCCTAAATTAGTAATAAATGCACTAAAACCTTGAGGTGTGGAAGATATAGTTAATGACATTTTTCTATATTTAATAATTTGGTTTAATTATCTCATACCATTTCCAAAAATCTTTGCAAGAGATGAATCGGCTGTAGGATTGTATAGATATACGCCCTAAGCAATGTATATGTAGCAGAGATTTCATTAAATTTTAATATAAGTTAAAAACCTATTAGTCCGCCAAAGCAACTTTGCTAAGTATTCAAAAATTTGACAAAATGAAAAAACTTTTCCCCACTTTCTCCTCTCTACTTCCCACCCTCAACCAGCAATTTTGGGTTGTCGAGTACTATAAATCAATTAATGTGAGGGTGAATGTCGTCCATCCATTCCCACTTTCTACTTGAATGTTTCCTTGCAGTTGTTCGACTAATTTTTGTATTATAGGTAGACCCAATCCCGAACCACCATAATTCCAGATATCTGCATTGGGGACGCGATAAAATTTCTCAAAGATTCGTGGTAACTCTATTAGCGGAATTTCTGCTGAATTACTGATAGTAATAATAGTTTTTGCGGGCGCTTCCGAGGAATTGTGACTTACACTTAGAACAATATCACCACCCGCAGGTGTGTATTTACAGGCGTTATTGAGCAATTCTATTAAGATTCGTTCCAGGCTAATGCCATCTGAGAACAGCGGCGGGAGATTTGGAGGGAGATTCAGCTGTAGAGTTTGCTGATGTTCTTGAACACGGATTTGAAACGGCTCAATAACCCAAGGTAACCACTGTTGTAAAACCAATACATCAGGTCTAATAACTGAATAGGATAAGCTTTCTAGCCGTTGTAAGTCTAGTAGATCGTTAATTAATTCTAGCTCGCGATCGCACTCGGCTTCCATTAGTTCTAGATAGCGTTGAGCTTCTTCAGTACTAGTAGTTAATTGTATCATTTGAATCATCATCTTCATGTTACTCAGAGGCGATCGCAGTTCGTGGGAAACTAAATTCAAAAAGTCATTTTTGAGTTGATTTATTTCCTCCCATTGCATTACAAGTTGCTCTTGCTCAATTTGCTTTTGACGCGCCTCAACTCCTCGTTTGCGCTCAGTAATATCTCGAAATACTAATACAGCACCTGTAATATTATCTTTGTCATCTTTAATTGGTGCAGCGCTGTCATCAATTGGTATTTCTGCACCGTCTTTAGCAATCAAAATGGTTTCTGCTGGGATACTGACGATAATACCATCTTGAAGAACTTTGATAATCGGACTTTCAATAGGGTTATGTGTTTCTGCATTGACAATATTGAATACTTCTGATGAATTTCTGCCACAAGCTTCTTCCTGTTTCCACCCAGTCAGATTTTCAGCCACAGGATTCATAAAAGTTATTAATTCTTGGAGATCGCTAGCAATCACACCATCGCTGATACTTCTTAAAAGTGCATCCAGCCATTTTTTATTAACTTTTAATTGCTTTTCTAAACCATGTTTGATTAAAGTTATTTCAATATTTATTTGTAGTTCTCTTTCTTTAAAAGGTTTAAGTAAGTAGCCAAACGGCTCAGTTATCTTGGCTCGTTGCAATGTTTTTTCATCTGCATAAGCTGTCAAATAAATTACTGGAATATCCAAACGCTTATAGATTTCTTGGGCAGCTTCTATTCCGTCCATCGACCCTTTGAGCTTAATATCCATCAGCACTAAATCTGGGGATATTTCTATTGCTATATTAATTGCTTCCTCTCCTGAAGAAGCGATAGAAGGAACTGTATAACCAAATTTATTAAGTCGATATTGTAAATCTTTAGCAACAATAGCTTCGTCTTCTACAACTAATATTTTTGCCTTTGTCATATTTGAGTTATTTTATATTAATGTAAATGTCAACTGACACTCTACTCCCCTAGCACCTTGGATATTGAGATTTCCTGACAGTTGATTGGTTAAAGCGTCTACTAACTGCCAGCCTAAAGAAGCTATATTTTTGAAATTAAAGTTTGATGGTAAACCAATTCCATCATCACTAACTATGAGTGTGATCTGATGATCATAAGTTTTTTTAATTTCGATATAAATTGTACCATTTCTACCTGCTGGAAATGCATATTTCAATGAGTTGGATACAAGCTCGTGGATAATTAAGCTACAAGGAATTGCTGTATCCAAGCCTAAAAACACGTGCTCATCGACATTTATTGTTAGAGCGATCGTATCCTCATTGACTTCGTATGCACTAAATAAACTTGCTACCAAATCTCGAATATATTCACCAAAATTAATCCTTGCCAAGTCATGAGACTGATATAATTTTTCGTGAACTAGAGCCATTGATGCAATCCGCTGCTGGCTTTGTCGGAATATTGCTAAATCGTGTTTGTCGTTGATATAGGCAGATTGCAAGTTTAGTAGACTGGAAATAACCTGTAAATTATTTTTGACACGATGGTAAATTTCTTTTAATAATACCTCTTTTTCTAAAAGTGACGCTTGGATTTGCTCCTCCCATTGCTTGCGTTCGCGCAGCGCGGCTTGCCGTTCGCTAATATCTTCGATCACAGAAATAAAATACTTTGGTTCTCCCCAAGGTTTACGCATTAAAGACACGGTGAGATTAACCCAAACTATGCAACTATCTTTGCGAAAATAGCGCTTTTCCATCGAATAAGTTTGAATATTATCTGCTAAAACTTGGTCAATATATTTTAGGTCGGCGTTAAGATCATCTGGGTGGGTAATATCTTGGAAAGTTAGCAACTGTAGTTCTTCGGGTGTGTAACCGACAATATCGCAAAGCTTCTGATTAACTAACAACCATCTTCCATCTCTTGCTACATGGGCGATGCCAACAGCAGCCTGATGGAATGCAGCACGAAATCGCTCTTCGCTCTCCCGCAATGCTTCTTCTATTCGCTGGCGCTCAGTAATTTCTGCCTGTAGTGATTCGTTGATTCTTGTTAACTCTGCTGTCCGTTCCTCAACCTTGCTTTCTAGTTCGTTAAGTAGGCTACTTAATGCCTCCTCTGCTTGTTTACGCTCAGTGATATCCGTGTGTGAGCCTGCCATCCGCACTACATTACCATCGTCATCCCACAATGCTTGACCTCGATCCAAAATCCATTTATAAGTTCCGTCTTTACATTTGACTCGATGCTCAGTAATGTAAAACGGTGTTTTCTGACCAAAGTGATCCTGAACTGCTTGTGTCACCCAGTCAAGATCGTTCGGATGTACTCGTATCACCCTTTCATCTAAATGGTTAGAAATTTCGTGATCTTCGTAACCGAGCATTTCCTTCCAGCGAGGTGAGAAGAAAACTTCATTAGTTTTAATATTCCAGTCCCAAATTCCATCATTATTGCCACGCAAAGCTAATTGCCAGCGTTGTTCACTTTCCCTCAACACCTCCTCAGTTCGTATGCGTTCAGCAATTTCCTTTGCTAGTTGGCAATTTGCAGCCTCTAGTTGGGCAGGACTCGGTAGAGCCAGTGCCTGCGGTATTAATGGCACAAGTTCTATAGCTGTCAATACTGACACGAAAGCGGTGATAGCTTTGATTAATCCTGATAACCAATAGGTAGGATGCCAAAGCGTCCATACATCCATCAAATGGGTTGTGCCACAAGCAACAATGAATGTACCAAACATTAGGAATATCCAGCCAAAAGGCATATCTCGCCGTTTACTGACAAAATAAACCAACATCACTGGAATTGAATAATAAGCAAGTCCAGTTAACACATCTGAAACCAGATGCAACCACACCAACCCTGGTTTCCAGAGGTAGCAATGTCCGTGGGGAATAAACTGGCTAGTAGAGAAAAAATTATTTAAAAATTCCATTATAGAAACCTATACACTGCACAAGTCTTCACCGAAGCCGGAAGTGTGAAGAAAGAGGTTTTTAGCCTAAGACCCCTGTAGAGGCACAGATGCCTAGAAGGTGGCTTATTATACTCTTCATAAGAACACATTTGGCGTTCGTCAGAGTTTTCCCATCCTAGCCTACGGTTAGGATCGAATAGCAGCTAGGGCTTCTACATCCTGTACGTATCATAGTTTCTGAGTTCTTTAACCTGATAATATAAGATTTATTGAATTTAAAGTACCGCGATCGCTTTGGTTATTGTTACCGTATATCCTCTGAAATGAACTATTTACATATATCAAAACCTTCAAAAATCACAGTAATATTTCGCTTATATAATCTAAATTTTATCTAGCTAACTATGTATATTTACTTATCAATCTAACTCATTGCTGAAGTTAGTGTGGGTAGTTCAATATTTCCAAGGGATTTACGTTCTGATTACACAAGGAATTAAGGAAATTATTAACTTGAGCCATGAAGATCGTCGAATCTTGCAATTCCTGTCTGCTACTTGTAAAAAATATTATTTCTTAGCCTAAAAATATCTGATTAATTATTGGAATACAGATGATCTCTTCGTAGTAAATAGCTTACTCGGTTTCATCTAACCTTCCATTAAATCCTAGTATAAATCGCGATAAGTACTTATACTTAAAAGGGTTTTCTTTTGGTTGCTTTTGGCGTGTTAGCGATCGCATGAAGAGAAATATTTTCCCATAAACACCCGTCAGCATCCCAATTATTCCTAACTACTCAGTGTTCTAGCGTAATCTTTAGGGTAGTAGGCTACTCAGGGGATGATGGGGAAATCCAGGTTATACTTTAGAACAAGCTTAGGACAGTTTATCTCGGTTAGGATGTCTGGAAGGACTTGGGAACAATGGACGTAACTGGATTCGAACCAGTGACCTCTACGATGTCAACGTAGCGCTCTAACCAACTGAGCTATACGTCCTTAACCACACAGTTATCAACCATAGCATATAGTTCTTTGAAAAGGCAAGATAAAAGACCAAATCAGGCGAACTATATAAGTTCAATCAATAGTGACTTTTCGTGGAATGAAGTGTTTGTTTCATTTATAGCGAGAGGTGCACGACCTGCTACAAATGAAACAAACAAGTCAAATCCTCTTTCCTCCTGCCTCAAGTAAGACTGCCTGATTTCCTGAAAGTGCCTTTAATTTTTTCGAATCCAAAATGCCAATCCTCCTCCACGACCGCGAGCCGCAATGAAATCTTCCGTCACTAAAAAGAAGGCAAAGAAGGGTAGTTTAGCTATGGGCTGGTTGTAGAAGTCTTCTGTTTGAAGTTTACCAGAACGGATTGCTCTGTTGTAAACAACACGACCAAACAGACTGATAAGCATCTGGTCAAAATCAAACGCCAATAAATTTTTCTTACCCAAATATTGCACTGGCCCCGTGAGCTTCAATAAAACTGGGCTTAACTCAACCTGATTACCAATTTCGCCTCTACCTGAATCCTGTTCTAAAGTGGCATTAAAGAAAACATGGATTGCTATAAACTTGGGTACATACAAACCCTTGCCTAATACAATTCCCCCGCGCTCTCTAACTTTCTTAGTGCCAGTTACAAAGCAAAGTTGCCATTTACCGAAAAGAGACTCAAACGGATAAGTCAACCGTTGTCGCTTGGCAGCTTTTTCTGCTTGTAACATCGCAGTTACTAATATTTCAGCACTAGGGTGTGTGCCTCTCTGTCCTCGATATGCAGCCGCAGCCTGGGATAGCACGGTCACAAAGTCAAATGTTGCTGTAGATGTCAAATCAGCCGTCATGAAGGCACTCTGGATTTAACTATTTCTTTGCTTTTCTGATAGATTGTAGCGTTCATCTGTTTTTTTCCTTCGATCTGTTGCTATTCTCTAAATACAGTGCAGACCGACAAAATTGGTTGGAGTTGTGACAAAGGTTATCGGCATACATATAGGACTGATATTTTATTTTTGAAATATACGTAGTTACGCCAAAGGCAATGCACCACCTGAAGGTTTCGGTGCCATACTCTCGGCGATAAACACCCTACATATACTACACATACTTGGATTTTTTCATCAATCAAATCGGATTGCTACACGATGACAAACATTCTAAATTGCATCCATAGGATGATAGATATATTAGCAGATTTCGTGTGAGTATGTCTGTGGATATACACATATAAGAATATAGTTTACTGCTCGAATCTCAGCAATTAGATGCTTGTTCGAGATTTGTCTAAATGTTTTAATTTTATTGAATAATCCGCAATTAATCTAAGTCTATTCTTAATAGACCACTCGATATCGATAGTTTTTCTATGTAAGTTAATAATTTTTAGCTAAGGGGCAACTTCAAATAATGGAAAATACGTTAGTTGATAAAACCTTCCGTGACAGCGATGGCAAAATTGTTTTAGCTCAGATGCCTAACCTACCACTTATTGTTTGGATAGGAGCTAGTATACTTGCTCTAATTTTTACAAGTGGCAAAATCAATATAGTGTTAGATGTAATAGCTAATGGCTCTTTGTTTACTTGGGCGTGGCTGGAATTATTTCAAGGTGTTAATTATTTTCGGAGAGCGCTAGGTCTTGCCGTATTGATTGGTATTATCGCACTAAAAATTCAGTAGTTATAACGGGTTAAGTAATTAAATAAAAATAAATATTTATATAGCAATCCTATTTCAGTACTCCGGACAAAATTAGGCAGCAATAACGCCGTAAGACCTAGGTTTTGGTAGTTAGGATGGGATTTAATTACAGTCGGCGAGAGTTTTAACGTTGAAATAAAGGTGTCGAGCAAATGGTCATCGAGTGATTTTCAGACGTTGCTGCTTTGATTACTTGCGCGTTGAAAAGAGCGAAATCAAACTGTTTTTTAAACTTTAATTTACCACCTCAGTAACTCATTTTTGACTGTAGTGTTTCATTTCCTGTGAACGGTTACCACAAAACCGCAAACCCAAAAACTACTGGCGAACACTTAAGTCTATCAACTCAAACGGTTGCAGTGAGGTTTGGGGGATTTTAGCCACAATAAGAAACTTTAGCATTGAACTGGAGCTTGTTTTAGCGGGGTTCCGTTCCAAGAGAAAGTAGGTTCACCTTCGCAATAGCTCCATCTTGCTTCCCAGGGCATGGGAAAATTAGGAACCTGAAAGCGGATTGAAAATTGTCCCCAGGTGTTGCTCAACTTGCCTTCCCCATCTTCTCGTGAAGTGTCACATTTGACATTGGATTTACCAATCCAATAGCCGTGATAAATTCCACGATTGCTCGTTATTCCAGCTAGCCCTTCAATGAAGATAGTTCCTCCTGGATAAGTCCATCTGTGATTGGCTCAAAGGGGTGTAGGTCATGTTGTCACAAACCTTCTTTTGAGGGAATGTTGTGCAATTTTTATCAATAAGTGCAAACTTATATTTCCAAATGTTGAGCTTTATTTAGTCTTATAAAAACTTTGGACTGGCTGGGAATGCTAAATAGAACACCTCATTGTCCTTTGATTTGACAGTGGTGGATAACGTTCATTAGCCTCACGCCCAGTTCATCCTAATACTTAGGCTTAGAAAAATGATACCTGTCCTTCCCGGTTACAACTTTATAGAAGCTTTGTATGAAGGTGTCAATACCGTTATTTATCGCGCTTCCAAGCAGTCAGATCAAACTCTTGCGATCGTTAAAGCCCTGAAAGCCGAGTATCCCAGCCTCGAAGAACTAACCCGACTCAGACATGAATATAAAATATCAAAAGTCTTAGTAGATATAGAAGGAATTGTCAAGTCCCTAGCTTTAGAAAATCATCATAACGGTCTAGCCCTAATTTTGACAGACTTTGGTGCAGAATCTCTGAAAAAGTATATTAGCGATCGCCAATTGTCATTAACCGAATTTCTCACAATAGCTATTCAGTTAGCATCCACTCTCACTCAACTGCATCAAGCCAAAATTATTCATAAAGATATTAAACCTGACAATATCGTTATTAACGCAGAAACTGGACAAGTTAAAATTATCGACTTCAGTATTGCATCGCGGTTAGAAAAAGAAAATCAAAGTATCAGCAATCCCAATTTATTAGAAGGCACTCTCGCCTATATGTCACCGGAGCAAACCGGACGAATGAATCGGTCAATTGATTACCGTACCGACTTCTATTCTTTAGGCGTTACTTTTTATGAAATGCTGACAGGTTCGCTGCCTTTTAATGCCGCTGACTCTCTGGAATTTGTTCATTGTCATATTGCCAAAACACCAATAGCGCCTCAAGAGTTAAATCCCAAAATTCCTTCAGCAGTTTCTGACATTGTAATGAAATTGTTAGCTAAAACTGCTGAAGATAGATATCAAAGCTCTCTCGGACTAAAAGCCGATTTAGAAACCTGTCTGACTCAGTTGCAGACAGATGGCGAGATTTCCCACTTTATTGTCGGTCAACTAGATTCATACAGCCAATTTTCCATCCCGCAAAAACTCTACGGACGGGAAAGAGAAGTTGCTACTTTGTTAGAAGCATTCGATCGCGTCAGTTCTGGTAGTACAGAAATGATGCTAGTTTCCGGTTACTCAGGTATCGGTAAATCGTGCTTAGTTTACGAAGTTCACAAACCGATTGTGCGCCAGCGCGGTTATTTTATCTCCGGTAAATTTGACCAGTTCAAGCGGAATATTCCTTTTGCCTCTCTAATTCAAGCATTCCAAGACTTGATGCGGCAATTGCTAACAGAAACCGATGACCAAATAGCCGTTTGGAAATCAAAATTAATAGATGCCCTCGGCTCCAACGCTCAAGTGATTATAGACGTTATTCCCGAATTAGAACGGATTATTGGCCCGCAGCTAGCAGTTCCTCAATTAGGATCGTCAGAATCACAAAATCGATTTAATCGGGTGTTTCAACAATTCATTCATGTATTTAGTCAACCCGAACACCCGCTAGTTTTGTTTCTGGATGACTTGCAGTGGGCGGATTCAGCTTCCCTCAAGCTTATCGAGTTAATTATGACCGACCCAGATAGCCAATATCTATTGCTAATTGGTGCGTATCGAGATAACGAAGTAAGTGCCACTCATCCCTTAATTCAGACCTTGGAGGAGATTCAACAGACTGGTGCGATCGTAAATAACATTATCCTCCAGCTTTTGGATATCGCTCACGTCAACCAGTTAGTAGCCGATACTCTTCGTAGTGAATTTTTAAAGGTAAAGCCGCTAGCTGAGTTAGTTTTTACAAAAACCCAAGGCAACCCCTTTTTCTTAACTCAGTTACTCAAATCTCTTCATCAGGATAACTTATTATACTTTGATTTTGAGCGCGGCTTTTGGCAATGGAATATTGAGTTTATTCAGGGAGTTAATATAACTGATAATGTCGTTGAATTGATGGTCAGCCAAATTCAAAAGCTATCTGAGAAAACACAGAACGTGTTAAAGTTTGCCGCCTGTATTGGAGACAAGTTTACTTTAGATATATTGGCGATTATTAATAAAACATCTCAGTC
The DNA here is from genome assembly GCF_034531305.2 of Nostoc sp. ChiQUE02. NCBI lineage: Bacteria > Bacillati > Cyanobacteriota > Cyanophyceae > Nostocales > Nostocaceae > Nostoc > Nostoc sp. ChiQUE02. The sequence goes on along the minus strand of NZ_JAVRBN020000034.1, from coordinate 11,623 downwards.
AGAAACAGCAGCAGATTTGTGGGAAGCTCTGCAATCAGGTTTGGTTCTACCCCTCAACAATTCCTACAAAACACCGCTCGTTTTCGACTCAGAAGAAATGGAGACTGAGAACAGGCGATCGCCCATTACTCATCACCCATCACCCATTACCTATAAGTTCTTACACGACCGGGTACAGCAAGCGTCTTATTCTCTCATTCCAGATGACCAGAAAAAACAGACTCATCTAAAAATTGGTGAATTGCTACTAATACATACCTCAGAAACGGATATTGAAGAAAACATTTTTGAAATTGTCAACCAACTGAATGTTGGTGCTGAATTCATTACCCAACAGCCTCAAAAAGATAGACTAGCTCAACTCAATCTTATAGCTGGACAGAAAGCAAAAGCAGCAACAGCGTATGAATCATCTGTTAAATATTTAAATGTAGGTTTGGAACTTCTTGCAGCAGATAGTTGGCAGTGTCAGTATGACATGACACTCAATCTCTATGTAGAAACAGCGGCAGTAGAATTCCTCAACACTAATTTCGAGCGAGCAGAAATGCTTTCTGATGTAGTTTTATCACAGGCAAAAACCCTGCTCGATCGAGTCCAGGTGTATGAGACAAAAATGCAGTTTTATATTGCTAAAAACCAAATGCAAGCTGCGTTAAATACCGGACTACAAGTGCTAAAAATGCTAGGGTTGCCTTTATCGGAAACCCCTCCGACGAGACTGACTAGATTGAATTTAGGAGGAAAACGAATTGAGGATTTAACAGAATTGCCAGAAATGACTGATGTTTATAAATTAGCCGCACTAAGAGTCTTGATAAATCTGATTCCTCCGGTTTATATTGCAGCTCCCGAACTTTATCCCCAGGTTGTTTTTAAAATGACTAACCTCTGTCTCAAATATGGGAACTCTCCTCTGTCAGCTTATACGTATGTACTTTATGGAATGTTCCTATGTGGCGCTTTTGAAGACATGGATTCTGGTTATCAATTCGGTCAGCTAGGCTTAAAGCTGTTAAATCAATTTAATGCTAAGGAAATGACGGCGAAAATCTATGAAACATTTAATTATTTTATTAGGCATTGGAAAGAACCAGCTATTAATACTATAGAACCGTTAATTGAGGGTGTACAAAGAGGGCTGGAAACAGGAGATTTAGAATATGCTTCTTATTCGGCTTGTTTTTATTGTACGCATTTGTTTTTTATCGGTGAAAATCTAGAAATCGCTCTCCAGAAACAGGCGCATTATATTGCTTTGATGCAAAGAACCAAACAAGAATTTCAAATTATTTATGCTAAGATAGTCCGACAGACAGGCTTGAATTTAATTAAAAAAACTGCGGAACCATATAGATTAATTGGTGAAAGTTTTGATGAAAATAAAATGTTGCCAATTCTGATAAATAGCAATAATTATATGGCTATTTATCCTATCTATGTTTCTAAACTGATTCTGGGTTATTTATTTAAAAATTACGATCGCGCTGCTGAAGATGCCTTGCTGGCAGAAAAATACGAACAAGGTGGACGAGGGTTGATGTACAGAGCCGAACATAAGTTCTACTCCTCTCTGACTCTCTTAGCTTTGTATCCCAGTGCATCACAAAGCGATGCCTACGGCGGCAAGCTACGCCAACAATATTTCAGTCAAGTGATAGCGCAGCAGAAAAAAATGAAGCAATGGGCGTTGCATTCTCCTGCTAACTATCAGCATAAGTACGATCTCGTGGAAGCAGAAAAGGCGCGAGTATTGCAACAAGATGCCAAAGCGATCGCGTTTTATGACCGAGCCATAACTGGAGCCAGAGAACATGGATATATTCAAGAAGAAGCCCTAGCCTCGGAACTAGCAGCAGAGTTCTATTTTGCTTGTGGCAGAGAGAAAGTTGCTAATACCTATCTCAACGATGCTTACTATGGATATGCTTGTTGGGGAGCGAAGGCAAAAGTCAAAGACTTGGAAAAAAGATATCCTCAACTATTTCGCATATCAAAGCGAGAAAGCGTCAGTACGAACGTGACTCAGATAATTAACTCTACGGGTGAAAATGCTTCAGACTCGCTGGATTTAGCCACAGTTATGAAAGCATCTCAAGCTCTTTCTGGAGAAATAGTTTTGAGCAGTTTGCTAACTAAATTAATGACAATTGTGCTAGAAAATGCTGGCGCTCAAACAGGCTACCTAATTTTAGAAAAGTCAGGAGACTTGCTAATAGAAGCATCAGGAGCAGTAGACAAAACCGATGTAACTGTGCTACAAGAAATTCCAGTATCAACCAGTCAGCAGCTACCAATTTCACTGATTAACTATGTAGCCCGAACTAAAGAAAATGTTGTCCTCAGCAATGCAACTAGTGAAGGAACATTTACCACAGATACATACATCGTCACCCATCAACCTAAATCGGTTTTATGTACACCGCTCATCCATCAAGGAAAACTTAGTGGCATTCTTTATTTAGAAAATAATCTCACCATTGGTGCATTTACATCAGATCGCTTAGAAGTATTACAACTGTTATCTTCTCAAGCGGCGATTTCCATTGAAAATGCTCGTCTTTATAAAGACTTAAAATTAGCCAACACTAACTTAGAAGCTAAAGTACAAGAGCGAACTTTAGAATTACAGGAAAAAAATGTGCATCTGCAAAAAGCAGAAGAAATCGCCCAATCAGCCAACCGCGCTAAAAGTGATTTTCTTGCCAATATGAGCCATGAACTGAGAACACCACTTAATGGCATTTTGGGTTATGCCCAAATCCTCAAACGTGAAAAAAGTTTAACTAACTCACAAAAAGATGGTGTGAATATTATTCATCAGTGTGGCGACCACCTCTTGAACCTGATCAATGACATTTTAGACCTCTCTAAAATTGAAGCGAGAAAAATGGAACTCCACCTAACGGATTTTCATTTTCCAGAATTTCTCGAAGGCATTGCCGAAATCTGCCGTATCCGCGCCGAACAAAAAGGTATTTGCTTAATTTTTGAACAGATTACTCAACTTCCTATAGGTGTCAAGGCTGATGAAAAACGGTTGCGGCAAGCTTTGATTAACTTACTAGGTAATGCCGTTAAGTTTACTGAAACTGGAGGTGTGGCTTTCAAAGTCGGCTATCAGGAAGGTAGAATTCGGTTCCAGGTGGAAGATACAGGAATTGGCATGGCACCAGAGCAATTAGAAGAGATATTTTTGCCATTCCAGCAGGTAGGAGATCGCGATCGCAAAGCAGAAGGAACGGGATTGGGACTGGCAATTACCCGCCAATTAGTTCAGATGATGGGTGGCGAAATCCAGGTGAAGAGTACTTTAGGAAAAGGAAGCGTTTTCTTCTTTGATTTAGATTTACTTGAAGTTTCTCAATATGCTGATGTTGTCAAAAAAGAGCAACGAAATATCCAAAGTTTTAAAGGCTATAAGCGAAAAGTTATCGTGGCAGATGACAGAGCAGAAAATCGTGCAATCTTGGTCAAGATGCTATCGCCTTTAGGATTTGAAATTGTGGAAGCAGCAGATGGTCATGATTGTCTCAATAAGGCATTTGAATGGAATCCAGATTGTATCTTAATGGATTTGTTGATGCCTCAAATGAATGGCTTTGAAACTACCCGTCGCATTCGGCGATCGCCTGAACTAAAGAATGCGATCGTGATTGGCACTTCTGCCAGCGTTTTTGATTTCGATCTCAACAAAAGTAAGGAGGCGGGTTGCAATGATTTTCTACCTAAACCCATCCGCATAACAGAGCTTTTAGAAAAGTTGCAGTATCACTTAAAACTGGAATGGATTTATGAAGATGGTGAAACTCAAGTATCTAAAGGTAATCAAGCAGAAAATTCTCAGCAATCATTGGTAGCTCCCTCCGCAGAGGAAATAGCCACTTTATTGAATTTAGCAATGAAAGGCGATCTCAAAGGTATTGTAGAGCGAGTTAATCAATTGGAAGAGTTGGATGTGAAATATGCGCCTTTTTCTTTAGAGTTGCGTCAATTAGCTAAAGGTTTTCAAGTTAAAAAAATCCGTGAAATTTTAAAAAATATAGGAGTAAATTAATGAGTCTTTCCAACATCGAAAATGGCATTATCTTAATCGTTGATGACAACCCGACAAATTTAGGAGTGTTATTCGATTTTTTGGCTGATTCTGGCTTCCAAGTTTTAGTAGCGCAGGATGGCGAGGATGCAATTGAGCAAGTAGAATATGCTCTTCCCGATCTGATTTTGTTAGATATACTCATGCCTGGTATGGATGGGTTTGAAACTTGCCAGCATTTGAAAGCTAAAGAATTAACTAAAGACATTCCCGTAATCTTTATGACGGCGCTTTCTGAGACAGTGGATAAGGTCAGAGGTTTGAATCTTGGGGCGGTAGATTATATCACTAAGCCGCTTCAGCATGAAGAGGTTTTAGCCCGTGTCAAAATCCATTTAAGCATCCGAAATCTGACTAAGAGACTGCAAGAGCAAAATGTGCATCTAGAGCAGGAGATTCAAGAGCGAACTAAGGCAGAGAACGCCCTTTTAAAACTGACATCTGAGTTAGAAGAACGCGTGGAAGAAAGGACGGCTGCACTTGGACAATCTAATCAGCTGCTGCAACAGGAAATCCAAGAACGTATTTTGACAGAGCAAGCATTGCAGGAATCCGAAGCACGCTATCGAGAACAAGCCAATCGACTAGAACTTGCCTTTCGCCAACTTCAAGAAACTCAAAGCCAACTGGTTCATAGTGAAAAAATGTCCAGTCTGGGACAATTGGTGGCGGGTGTCGCCCATGAAATTAACAATCCCGTCAACTTCATCTATGGGAATCTGACTCACGCCTATGAATATACCCAAGGCTTGCTCGACCTCTTGAACCTCTATGCTAAGTACACTCCCTCACCGCTACCTGAAATTCAACAACTGGCTGAGGCGATAGATTTAGAATTTCTGAGTGAAGACCTGCCAAAATTGCTGAGTTCAATGAAGGTTGGGGCTGACCGCATCCGCGAAATTATTCAGTCGTTACGGATTTTTTCACGCGTGGATGAAGCTCAAATGAAGCCGGCGGATATTCACGCTGGGCTAGATAGCACGCTGCTGATTTTGCACAATCGCTTTAAAGCCAGCTCTAACGAGCTAGGTATTCAACTCGTAAAAGACTATGGCGACCTACCCCTTGTGGAGTGTTATGCAGGACAACTTAACCAAGTGTTTATGAATCTATTGGCGAATGCAATTGATGCTTTGGAGGAGTATGACAAACAGCGATCGCCCCAGGAAATTTACTTTTGCCGCAGCACGATTCGGATTCGCACCGAAGTAACTGACAATGATTTTGTGACTATTTGGATTGGTGATACTGGCCCCGGTATGACAGAGGAAGTGCGCGATCGCTTATTCGACCCCTTCTTTACAACAAAACCTGTAGGTAGAGGCACAGGTTTAGGCTTGTCGATTAGCCAGGAAATTATTGTCTCCAAACATGGTGGTCAGATAACGTGCCTTTCAGCACCTGGTCAGGGAACAGAGTTTATGATTAAAATTCCGATGCGATCGCACCCTTTAGAATCAGTAAACCAAAAAGTTTTTCCCCAAGAGCGATGCCTGCCTGCGGCGGGCTACGCCTACGGTAAATTGTGTCTCTAGTGCAATACCTTAGCCAAAAAAAAAGAGGATGAAGAGAGGGCTAACTCTGTTAGCGATCGCATCCACAAAGATATCTCGAAAATTTTAAGTCACCTAAATTGCCTGGGCGATCGCAGCCCGTATTGCAGAGGTAGCTGCGATCGCCCTTGTTCGGATTTGTGCCATGCCGCGATCGACGAACAATTCGATGCCGATCATATAACTGCTGTCATCTGATCCGAGAAACAACACAGCTTTCGCAATCTCGTCTGGGCTGCTCATTCTGCCCAAGGCGACAAATGTTCTTCATGCCAATGACTTAAGTGATGTCGAGGAGTTGAGCAACGATGACTCTTCAGTTTCTCACTACCCCTTGCCGAAAATATTATTTACTTACCTAAGAAACCTGCGGAATGTAGGGTTATTGTTCCAATTAGGTAAAATCCCTATTAGGGATTGAAACTTCTACATCATATTATCTCTTGCAAAAATTGGGGAAAGGGTGGGCTGCTTGCCCACCCTAAACCATTATTTAATTGATGCTATTTTACTGGTGCTTCAGTAGCAGTTTTGCCAACCAGCATTGCAGTATTTTCATCGCTTTCGAGGATACCAAATTCAATCAACAACTCTTCTAATTCTTCCATCTCAATGGGGGTGGGGACGGCGAGTTTGTCGTTGTCGATGATCTTTTTAGCCAGTATCCGATATTCGTTACTTTGATTGCTATCAGGTGCGTACTCGTTAACAGTCATCCGGCGCAATTCTGCGTGTTGAACAATGTTGTCACGAGGTACGTAGTGAATCATTTGAGTGTTCAAACGTTTTGCCAGGGTTTCGATTAAGTCGATTTCCCGGTCAACGTTACGGCTGTTACAAATCAAACCACCCAAGCGCACGCCGCCAGTGTGAGCATATTTGAGAACACCACGAGCGATGTTGTTAGCTGCATACATCGCCATCATTTCACCAGAGGTAACGATGTAGATTTCTTGTGCCTTACCTTCACGGATAGGCATAGCGAAACCACCGCATACAACGTCACCCAAAACGTCGTAACTTACAAAATCAACATCTTTGTAAGCACCGTTTTCTTCTAAGAAGTTGATAGCGGTGATAATACCACGACCAGCGCAACCCACACCAGGCTCAGGACCGCCAGACTCCACACAACGTACATCCCGGAAACCAGTCAGCATTACTTCTTCGAGTTCAATATCTTCTACAGCGCCTCGTTCAGCAGCCAATTGAAGAACGCTTGTTTGAGCTTTACTGTGTAGCATCAAACGTGTAGAGTCAGCTTTAGGATCGCAACCAACAATTAAAATGCGTTGACCCATTTCAGCCATTGCTGCAAGGGTGTTTTGAGAGGTGGTAGATTTACCAATACCGCCTTTACCATAGAAAGCTATTTGTCTAATTTTTTCGTCAGTCATGGTTGTGTTTCCTACAATGATTTAGTTGATGAGTCGGAAGCTGGATGTGAAATATTCACCCTTGGTGTCGTAGGGAAGTAGAGCCTGTTGGCATATATGCATAGCAGTGAGGGAGTCGCAGTTTTCTCCCAAGGGGAGACGCCTGCCGTAGGATGCCCGTTCGCGTAGCGTCTCCTTTAAGAGAAGGGCTGTAGGGCGAACGAGCGTCTTGCTAACTCCCGAACCCGGAGGGCTTGTCGCTAGGCATCGCACCCTGGCAAAAACAGTGAAAATCAGAAGATATTTACCCACGAAGCGATGGCTTAAGGAACAGAGATTTCTCTATTTCCTAATTACAAAGCCTTTAAAACTTTGACTTCAGCATTGTCAGTTGTTGTAGCAGAATCCAAATGGTTGCTCAAGCCTCAAGAGTGGTTACAGCAGGAATTCAAATGAACGCAGATTTGTTCCCTGAACCACACAACCAACCAAATTGCAATCCACTCTTAAATGGTCGCTACAACTTTTATGATTTTGCTAATGTCAAGTTGCCAAGAACTTCTATAGCGCTTCTCGTTTCGTGATTGATGCAGCAGAATAAATTCTAATCCAAAAGTGGTAGCTACAGGTGCAGTACAATGCCTGCACAGGTAATCCCTAACACTCTGGCTTAGATAATATCTTGGTGACTATCGACAGTATGGTTAAATTCCTAAAAACTGTGGAACGACACCATTCTGCTTGGAGTTTTCGTTCCAAATATCAGCAACTGCTTCAACTTAGTTCGCGGTTGAAAATGTTTGCTCTCGCAAGACTAAGTTAGTAAAAATTCTGTATTTCTATGGATTTGTCAGGCTGTACTAAGAGTCTTTCTTCCCAGACTCCAAGAGTAATCGCCTTTGGTGGGTAATGCTCTAGCTAGGTTAACCAACTCTTATTGGCTCATACCCAGATAAATTTTGATTGACTTCAAGTTGTTACAAAGGCTACTATCCTACTCAATCTAGTTTTAGATTTTCGTTACAAAAAGATGTAGCTAATTGAAGTGGACTTACCAGAGCAAAAAAACTTTCTTGAGCTTGCCTCAAACTTGTCTTGAAGTCTTTTTGTGCTTTTGCTTTTTTGATTCCTATAAAAACCATAACATACATCTCACTAATTTATTTGCCGAATCTCAAATTATTTATCTATTTGTCAGAGCATTATCCTTAGGATCTTTAATAGTCATAAGTTATGCGCTCACAGGTTGTCAGTTCATGAAATTATTTATCATAGCCAATTTGTGCAGTTAGATACTTTTGGGTGTTTGATAAAAGTATTTAAAACTCATGTTTACAACAAAAACAGAATTTCTTATTTTGCAGTCAGAAAAGTAGATTAAATAACTCGCAAAATTTCACCTTATAATATAAATTTGGTTTAACTACCTATATTTCAAAACTCCCCTTCCCCCAATACGGTTCAGTTAGCCATAAAAACCTCAACCCAACCTACGATTATCCTTGACCCAAGCGTATTGCCCCGACTCCTACATTTTTAATGATAAATATTTTGCCAGATAGATATAATATCTGTGCATTTAGTGCTTGTGATGATTTCCTCGTTCCCAGGCTGTTGCCTGAGAACGAGAGAACAATAGGAAACAGCGCAATTAGCGCTTGTGATGATTTCGCATGGCTTTATGAATCTTCTTCCATCGTTCTTTCTCGGCTAGTTGCGCCCTCTGGTCTTGTTTGCGGGTAAGGTAGTCGAGTTCTTTTTGCAACTTTTGGTAGCTGAGAAACCTAGAATAATCAAGTTCTCCTTTAACCAAAGCCTGCTGCACTGCACAACCGGGTTCGTTATTATGCTGACAATTGCGGAAATGGCATTCTTGCGCCAAGGTTTCGATATCTGCAAAAGTTTCTTGCAAACCTTCATCACCTGCCCAAATTTGGATTTCCCGCATTCCTGGGGTATCAATAATTAATCCGCCAGTAGGGAGCAAAATCAATTCACGATGAGTTGTCGTGTGTCTACCTCGGTCATCACCTTGCCGTACTGGTTGCACAGTTTGCACAGATGTACCTTGCAGTTGGTTAGTGATGGTGGATTTACCAACACCAGAAGACCCCAACAAAGCAACTGTCTTTCCTGGTTGCAGGTAAGGTTTTAAGGTATCCAATCCTTGATGATTGGTAGCACTTAAAACTGCAATTGGTACGCCCAAAGCAACTGCTTCCAGTTGTGCTAAATACTCTTCTAAAGAGTTGCACAAATCTGCTTTGTTCAACACAATTACTGGATTTGCACCACTTTCCCAAGCCAGAATGAGATAACGCTCAACTCTTCTAGGGTTAAAATCGCCATCTAGCCCTGAGACTAAGAAGACTGTATCAATATTAGCTGCAACAATTTGTTCTTCTGTTTTACTACCCACTGTCTTGCGAGAAAATTTGCTTTTCCTGGGTAAAATCTCGTTGATAGTGGCTCGTCCTTCAGATTCTCTGACACTAATGACAACCCAATCTCCCACTGCTGGAAAGTCTTGTGGTTGAGAAGCCCGATGCCTCAATTTACCTGAAACTTCTGCTGAAAGTTCTCCCTGTTCACTATACAGGGTGTAAGTATTTCTGTATTCAATAGCAACCCTACCAAGGCTAAATCCTTGTAAGCGATAGGGTTGAAAGCTGTGAGCAAAAAAGTCACTCCAGCCTAAATAATCCAAATTCATTGATGTTTCCTCGATGTGTGCTACTTGTTTTGCACAAGGTTCCACAGAGGATGACACTTCTATACAGGGGAACTCCCCGCACAAGAATGTCTGTGAATTCTAGTTTTCATTCCTGTAGGAAAAAGGACTGAACAGAATCTCTGCGCCTTGTGTCTGTTGAGTTGGGATGGTCAAAGTAACCCGGACTACTAGCAAGTCAGTCATAGTTCGTCTTCCTTGTGTACTACAGTAAATAATCTTCATTACTACATTAGCCTATTCCAGAAAATTCGTTTAAATTATCCAATCTTGTGGAGTGGCCATCCTGCCCAGCTTTAGTTACAGCAGTTTACTTTTTAAGTGAGGTACAAAATGCCGGACTCATGCATCAAATATAAAGAGTTTCGGTGTTGCAAAGAAAGCAGGATGATTTAGCAACTTCCAAAATTCCCCCCCTGCTCCCTCTGCCTCCCCTGCTTGCCCCAATTCATCTCACTGTTCTGCAACGCCAGAGTTTCTACCTCCAGCAATAACTGCCTGCTTCAAATCGCTCTTGGTCGCACATATCGCCTATCAAATCCTTGCTTAATCCAACTTAGACATTCATATTCAGATGTGAATAATTTTGGAGCTGCAATATTATTCAATAACTCTGGTGGATAATGGTCATAAAAATATTTGTCTCCTTCTTGAAAGATGATAATCAAATTGTTCTGATAAATGTAGCGAGACTTAAAACTATCCCCCCGATGAACAAACTCGGAATTTTGATCAATATGTTCTTTAGCAATATCAACGATATTACTAACGCCACTTCCATAGATTCCTGCTGGGTTTTCTGCTTTATGAAATTGGCTTCTGTGACCAATTTCAGACAGCAATCTATATGAATAAATATCGTAATTATCCACCTTGCCAAAAACAAATGGAATGATGAGATATCCTTTATATGAGACTGATCTTTCATAAAGAAGACGACTCATATCAACCTCCTTTGGTGTAACTGACTTAAAAAATTTGCTGAAATCACATACACACTAAAAGCTAATACATTCCTTTAGTTATATTCAGGTATAACATACAGCAGATTGTAAATAACTAAGGTACAAAATGCAGGATTTAAAATCAGATATAAAGAGTTTTTAACTCCTGCCTCAAAACTTGTAGCTTTGTACTTGATGTAAAAGAAAACTGCTGTATACCTTCATCACAAATTAGCAAAGATGACTATCACCCCGATTTTTATAGAATGAGTAAGTATCAAGCTTTAACAGAAAAGTAGTACAACACCAATTATCTACTAAATATGCTCACCATAAACTGAGTTGGTTGGGGGGATGCTCAAGGTTGTTCCAAGGTAGGGGTGGAACTGCTGTACCACTCTGTTCCAATAGCTGTTGGAAGTGACGCGCTGTGCTGGGCGATCGCGCTTCTATTGGACAATGGACAAAGAAATAAATTCGCACTCCCATCTGCAACCATTGCTGAATCTGCCTCACCCACTCTTCCATAAACGGCTGATTGACTGATAAATTCGGATGAGAAATAAATCGAATCAGAGTAAAAGGTGCTGTCACACTCAATTGCAATGGTAATTTGGGTTTACGCCGTTCCGATTGCAACTGGGGGTCATCATCTCCACTGTAAATGGGGCGCGAGTCTAACAGTACCCGTCCTACGCCTAGCTTTTCTAAAAGCGCCGTCAAATTACTAGCATGGGGTTCTCTGAACCAGTCAGGATGCCGAACTTCCAGCGCTAGAGGTGCGTCTGTACGCGGCCAAGCTGACAAAAAGTTGGTCAAATCGTCAAGTAATGCGGGTGCATAACTAGGGCGTGTCACCAATTAGGTAAACTGGAATGATAACTGCTGAAGAAAAATAGGCAACAGGGAAACGATGACAG